>JAPKBW010000025.1 GCA_028823235.1 Longimicrobiales bacterium
GCTGCGACGGCTGGTGCTGCGGCCGCTAGGGGCGCAACGGCGGTGACTGCCGCCGCTGCCGCAGGCATACCGGCGATCAGCTTGTCCGCGACATCACGCAGCGTGCGCAAGTTTGCCAGCTCAGCTGGCGCAATCTCCGGAATCCCTGGGAGGCGCTCCTGAAGTTCACTCAGGATCTCCACCTGCTTGATCGAGTCGATCCCGAGACCGGCTTCCATTTCCATGTCGAGGTCAAGCATCTCGACCGGATAACCCGTCTTCTCAGAGACGACCTCCATGGCCAGTGCTGTTACGTCGATCGCTGCGACGGCTGGTGCTGCGGCCGCTAGGGGCGCAACGGCGGTGACTGCCGCCGGTAGTCCGACTGACAATTTCTCTGCGACGTCACGTAGTGTCCGAAGATTCGCAAGTTCGGATGGCGCGATCTCCGGGAGTCCAGGGAGGCGCTCCTGGAGTTCACTCAGAATCTCGACCTGCTTGATAGAATCGATACCCAGCCCGGCTTCCATCTCCATATCGAGATCGAGCATCTCGACCGGATAACCGGTCTTCTCGGAAACGACCTCGAGTGCCAGCTGCTGCACGTCGACTGTCGGTGCGGCAGCGCCGGATGGCGCAGCTACCTGAGCGGGCGTTGGGAGAGCGACCGCAGTCACCGCAGCAACCGGAGCCGCTACAGGCGCCACGACCGGGAGAACCGGCGCGACTGCGGGCTGCTGCGCCACCACAGGCACGACGGGCGACGGGACGACGATATGTACCGGGGCCACTTCGACTGGGACAGGCAAAGACACTGCACCCTGAACCGGCACGCCAGTGGAAATTTGGGAGAGAGCGCTCGAGGCCATGTTCAGGAAGGAGCGATGGCTCGCTGCCATCAATTCCTGATACCGCCTGTGTGCTTCGATCGTGACCTGATGGACCTGAGCGGCCATGGTCGAGTCGACTGCCACGGGCGTCGGCACGTTGGCGCTCGAAGTCACGACGGGAACCGCTGCCTGGGGTGTAGCAGCCGCGAGGCTCGGAGTCACTGACACCGGTGCAGGAGGCGTCGGTACGAAGGAGGCCTCCGCAGCGACCTCCGGATTCGGCTGCGCGACGCCGGCCGCCCCGTTCTCCGGTGGGTACGGCCGATCGTGGTTGAATCCTGTAATCATGATTTCAAATGGCTTCACTTCCACCGGAGCCTCGGGAATCCGATACCCCTCCGACAGCGCGTTCAGATTCATCTCGACGCCTTCGGCGGCGAGTCGACCAAGGCCACGCCAGAACGCACGCAACCCCGTGGTCTTCTTGTTGTCGAGTGCCACCGCGACGTGCGGCCGGTCCCCAAGGCACTTGCCCACGAGTCCCGTTAGGATTGCGCCAGGGCCGACCTCGACGAAGTGCGTGACACCGGAGTCGTACATCGCGTCCACCATCTGACGGAAGCGCACCGGCGAAGCCAGCTGTTCAGCGAGGAGTCGGCGTCCGGCCTTGCCCGTCTTCGGGTAGACCTCGCCGGTCGTGTTTGCATAGACATCGATATCGCCCGAGCTCCATTTAACCGAACCGAGGTAATCGTGGAACGGCTCGACACTACTGGCGACGATGCTCGAGTGGAATGCCGAAGCCACCGGGAGGCGGATGGAGCGCATTCCCGATTCTTTCAACTTGGCCGCGAAGGCATCGATGGATTCCACCGAGCCGGCGATGACGACCTCGTTCGGCGCGTTGTCATTCGCGACAACCACGCCTGACGTTTCATCGATCAGCGCGGAAATCGTGTCCGCATCTGATCGGACCGCGATCATGGCACCGGCCTGCGTCGAGGCGGCCTCGGCCATGAACTCACCACGCTTGCGAGCAGATACCAGCAGCTTCGTGGATGGAATCCGGCCGGCCGCGGCCAACGCAGACAGTTCGCCGAAGCTGTGTCCTGCAGCAGCATCAGGCTTGATACCGATCTGGTCGAGAAGGCTCATGTAGCCGAGTGACACGGCGGCGATGGACGGCTGTGCCGTCGCCATTTCCGTGACGTTCTTTGCCTGTACCGCGCGCTCTTCGTCAGTGAAGGCCGGCGGAGGGAAGACGGCACGATCGAGACGATCTCCTGCGAACTCAGGCATGTCAGCCGCCTGATCCCATACGGCCCGTGCGGAGTCGAACGCCATCGCGGCAGCGGCTCCCATGTTGACGTACTGGCTGCCCTGACCTGGAAACATGAACGCAAGCTTCCCGCGGTCGGTAGCTCCAAGGCCAAAGATGATGTCGGGATCCGGAAGCGCGTCGGCTTTGTCGCTCCTCAGCGCATCGGCAGCCTTGGCCGCCTTCTCCGCTAACTCCTCAGCAGTACCTGCAATCAGCGCCACGCGGGCCGCCGCGCTAGCACTGAACGCCCCAGCCGCTTCGTGAGCGATCAGACCAAGATCTCGGCCCTCTGCAACTTGCGTCTGTATTTCAGCAAGCGCACTCGCCAGAGCATCCGACGACTCCGCAGACAAGACGACGAGCTCCTCGGACCATGTACGGAGGCGTTTCGGGCGCCTGCCCGGCCCCGTGTACTCCTCCATGGTGACGTGGAAATTCGAGCCGCCGAATCCGAAGGAACTGACCGAACCGCGGCGAGGGAAGTCAGAGCCCCGAATCCAAGGACGGGCCTCCGTGTTGATATAGAGCGGACTGTCCTCGCCTCCGAGGGCCGAGTTCGGCTTAGAAACTTTGAGGGTCGGCGGAAGAATTTTGTGATGGAGGGCTAGCGCGACCTTGATCAGGCCAGCAGACCCGGCAGCGGCCTTCGTGTGGCCGATCTGCGACTTCACCGAGCCCAGTGCACACCAGGCAGTCTCGCCCTCGCGGGCGGAGCCAAACACGGACGTGAGGCCACGGGCCTCAGCGGCGTCTCCGGCCTTCGTCGCCGTACCGTGAGCCTCGACGAGCTCGACGGTCGCCGGACTGTAGTCCGCCTTCTCATAAGCGCGACGCAGCGCACTCGCCTGCCCCTCGGAGCGCGGCGCGTACACACTGGATCCTTTTCCGTCGGACGACGCACCCAGGCCGCGAACTACCGCATAGATCATGTCGCCATCAGCCTCAGCGTCCTCAAGACGACGGAGCGCGAGCATTCCTACTCCCTCACCGATGAGCGTCCCATCGGCCTCTTCTGAGAACGGTCGGCAGTCACCCGTGGGAGAGAACGCCGGAGTCTTCGAGAAACACATGTACATGAGAATGTCGTTGAGGGCGTCGACGCCCCCCGCGATCACCATGTCACTGTCGCCCAGATACAGTTCGTGCAGGCCGGATTGAAGAGCCGATATCGAACTCGCGCAGGCGGCGTCCGTCACGAAATTCGAGCCGCCGAGGTCCAGTCGATTCGCAATGCGGCCGGCAACCACGTTGCCGAGAAGGCCAGGGAACGTGCTCTCCTGCCACGGCTGATAATGATCCTTGATGCGCTGGACTATGTCCTGTACACGGCTCTCCGGCAGCCCTTCCTGCCTTAGGGCGTTGCGCCAGATCGGATGCTGGAGTCGTGCGCCCATCTCGACGATGAGCTCGGTCGCCGAGGCCACGCCGAGTACGACGCTCGTCCGGCTGTGGTCCACACCCTCACTGAAACGACCGGCGTCTTCGAGAACACGCTTCGCTGCGATCAACGCGATAAGCTGAGCGGTATCAGTCGCGGGCACCGATTTGGGCGGAATGCCGAACTCCATCGGATTGAACGGGACCGGGTTGAGAAACCCACCTCGCTTGGCGTACGTCATATCCGGAGCGGTTGGATCCGGATCGTAGTAGTCGTCGATCAGCCAGCCGTGCGGTGGCACGTCGGTTAGGCGGTCGGTCGCGGACACGATGTCGCGCCAGAATCCGATCAGGTCCTCACTCCCTGCAAAGAGGGAGCTCATTCCTACGACGGCGATAGGAGGAGAAGTCGGCATCTATATTCTCATCGAAGTTGACGTGGGGAGAACGAGCTGTCGCCGGCGGCCAGGTGGACGCCTGCGAGTCGGAGCTGATTCGCACGAGTCACGTGCGCGGCTCCTTCCAGCAAGTTCAGACCGATCTGAACGACTGATCGGTTCTCGACTGGCTCGAGGAAACTTCCCCGCACCCAGTCGTTGAAGGCACCCATGGCAGGGCCGCACCAGATTTGGTAGTCAGCCCTCCGGCTTTCATCGCCGGACCGCGCCCACTGGGCGCCCATGAAGAGGTACCAACGGAAGACGAGAGCCATCCGATGTTTCGGATCGGCCTCGGCTTTTGCGATCTCCGGCGGATTACGTTTCTCAAAGAACGCTTTGGTCTCGGCCCAGATATCCGCGACGGAGCGGCCGAGTACTCTCTTTTCCATCGCAAGACGTTCGTCATCAGGCATAGCCTCGAGTGACGGGTACGTCCTGAAAATCTTATACAGCTCTTTGCCCCGCTGCGCGAACATCGTGCCGCGCTTCAGGACCTGAACCTCGACCCCGAGCTCGAACATGTCGGCGGCCGGAGCCATCGCGACATCCGTCATGGAGGCCTGGCCCAGCATCATTCGGCCATCATCAGATAGTGCCGATTCGACCGCAGCCTGATTCACGGAGCCAGTCACCACAAACGCGGCTCCTGCTGCGTATGCCGCTACGAGCGCTGCCGGAGTACCGAGTCCACCACCTACACCGATCCGTGGCTGCTGCACGTACCCGAACTGAGCGCTGAGCTCGTTGGCGAGTTCGATGATGCGCGGGAGAAGTACGGGCAACGGCCGGTTATCCGTGTGCCCACCCGAATCTGCCTCGACCGTAATGTCCTCAGCCACAGGAATCAGGCGAGCGAGCGCAGCCTCGTCGGCCGTCAACTTTCCAGCCGCGACCAGCGGGGTCAGCATCGACTCGGGGGCCGGCGACAGGAACGGCGTCGCGACTTCAACTCGCGAGACCTTGGCAAAGATGTGGGTTCGTCGCTGAATCGATCCGTCTGGAAGCCGCTGCAGGCCCTTCGCCGACAGGTAGACCACGGCCGGAGCGAGTCGCATAAAGGCGGACGCAGAGATGTTGGCGACCCCGCGCGCGAGCATCAGCTCCGCGAAGTCCATCTCCATGTGTGGTTCCTGAGGACTGTGGATCAGATTCGCGCCCCAGTTCCGAACCTCGGACGGGAGCGCAGTCTGGATCTTGAGAATCGCTTCGTCGACGTCCGGAATCGAAAGGCCGGCGCTACCAAAGAATGCCATGAGTCCCGCGGGTGCCGCGGCGATGACCATGTCGGCCGACGCGATACCACGAGCCATCTCCCCGACGACATAGGGGAAGCGACACCCATGCGCGGAAGCGAACGTTCGGTCCCCCAACCACTCAGGGTACACGGGAGGGAGCACGCCGATAAGCGCCTCGTCTATGCCAATCGGACCGGGCGACCCATCCGGTGCAATCGCGACCGCCCGGGTCCCCTCGGCTCCTGCAACGAGACCCACAGGCGCGCGAAACGCTACATCGGCGGGCCCGACAGACATCATGGTCACCTCAGACGCACGTTGCAGGTGCACGCTGGTGAGCGCTGGACCCGGAGGCGCTGCGGCAGCCGGGCCATTGGTAAGTCGTCCTTCCATGTACTCCTCGTGGACCTCATCACATCTCGTAAAATGCCCGCTGATTCGCGCCCATCAGGAGCAGAATTCAGCGGGACCCATAAAATAACGGAATTCCCAGTCAAAGGGGCTCTAAACGCATATTCCCGTGGAACTTCCCGACAGCGCCACGGTCGCCTAACGACGAATCACATGCCCATCGATGGCCGGCGTCATGGCTGGATACGGTCGCTGATCGTTCCGCGACTCGAACGAGAAGCCCAGACCAAGCAGTGTCGGTTCACTGAAGGCGGGGCCGAAGAACGACAGAGCGACCGGCAAATTGTCGCTAGTAAAACCAGCCGGAATGATGAGATCGGGATATCCGGTGAGGTTCGCGAGGTTCGTGGCAGAGGGTACATCCCAAGTCGCCTGATTCTGCCCCACACGCTCCGGCCGCGTACCCGACGTCGGGTACACGATCGCATCCAGACGCTCGTCATTGAACAGCCCGTCAATCAAGCTGCGAATCATCGGCTGTCCGAATTCGACCATCGTGCGGTACTCCGTGTCCGTCGTCCGCCCGCTGTCCTCCTCCTGGGCGAACAGGCTCCACCTCACCGGGTTCGGGGTGCCACCCTGATCAGTCGTATAGCGCTCGTCGCGAGACCGATCCAGCAGGTCAGCGAGCCTCTTGGGAAACTCCGGGCCGGTGGTGGCCAAGTACGCCGGAATTTGCTCACGGAACTCACGCCAGCGAATCGTCGTGTACCAGTCTCCCTTCACGTCGATGAGCCATTGAGGGAGCTCGACATCGACAAGCACGGCACCCTGCTCCTGGATCTGTCGCAGCGAAGCTTCGATCACCCAGTCGACATCCGGGTCTCCGCCAAGGAATTGTCTCGCGACACCGATCCGGGCTCCGGCCAGAGCATTCTCATCGAGGAATGCCGTGTAGTCATCCGGGACCCGACCATCCGCCTTCCGCGTCGCCTCATCAGTAGGGTCGACCCCCGCGATCACGTTCATCATCGCAGCCACGTCGTAGACACTCCGAGCCATCGGGCCGCCCGTATCGAACGACAGCGCCAGCGGAATGATGCCATCGCGACTCACGAGACCGTGGGTAGGCTTCAGCCCCACGATGCCATTCGCCGCGGACGGGCCCCGGACCGAACCACCGGTATCCGTACCGATGCCGAGCTGGGCAAATACGGCCGCGATCGCGGCACCGGATCCGCCGGACGAGCCCGCTGGAGTCCGGTCCAGGTCATGTGGATTCCGAATCCATCCACCGTTCGAACTCATCGTGGCGCCCGACGCGAACTCACTCATGTTCGTCTTGGCCAGAATGATCGCGCCCGCGTTCCTCAGCCTCTGAACCATGAACGCGTCATCCGGCGGGAAGGATCCCTGCAGAAGAATCGACCCGGCTGTCGTTGGCATGTCCCGTGTGTCGACGTTGTCCTTCAGCACGACCGGAATGCCATGCAGCATCGAACGCGGCCCTCTTTCCGCACGTTCGGCGTCGAGCTCGCGAGCCCTCGCGAGCGCACCTTGGTTGAGCGTCAGAATCGAATTCAACGCTGGACCATTCTGGTCGTAAGCTGCGACTCGCTCCAGGTACATCTCGACCAGCGCCTCAGATGTGAGGGTCCCATTCTCCATCGCCTGACTCAACTGCTCGATCGTCGCGTCCTTCAGTAACCTTTCGGCCGCGAGAGGGGACTGCCCAGAAGCAGGGGACGTGCCACCCCCGATAAGGGCGGCCACCAACGCGGCCCTTACGAGGCCACTCGCGAACCCGGTCATCGACGGACCTGTGTCAGCTCACGAATCAGCGTTCGGACCTCCTCTGCCTTGCCCGCCGACTCCAGGTCAGCCCACATGAGCGTGATCGCCTGGGCATCAACAAACCCTCGCGGCGTCCCGCCGGTGCTCGGGTTGGAAAGGGCCCGCATGACCCGGAATTCGTCCACAGCGCTCGCGACCTCATCGTCGAAAAACTGCCAGCCACGCTCCCTCTCGAGAACACTGATCTGATCCCGGTAGTAGCCGAGCGCATGCAGGATCAACTTGACCTGCCACACGTCATTCCCGGAAGGCTGTGACAACTCCCGATACCCTAGCGTGCCGGAGACCGTGTCATAGATCCGGCGGAGTTCGCCGACCGGCGTCGGATGCTCGCACACGTTGATGTGAACCGTCTGACCGTCGGGACGCCGGGCCATGCCTTCGCGCGGGTCGGCTACGATCACTGCGGCTGACTGAAGACGTCCGACACGTCGATCTCCACCCTCCACCTGCCCTGCCGTGAGCGCCTCGATCAGGCGATCGGCAAGGTGCCGTCCGGATCCTTCGCTCGCCTCGAACGCCTCAGCCACCGCATCCACGACCCCTGGACCGACCAGGACATTCCCTTGTGTAGCGTAGTTCTGTCCGGAGCGATGCCCGGCCCACTCCCCCGGACCCGAACCGGTGTGCTGAGCTGCCTGTCCGTCCAATGACACCACACCTATCTGACGCCGATCGCGATCGTCATCGGCAGCAGTGGCCTGGTCCAGCGCCTCCTGGGGAGACATCCCCTGTTCAAGCATGTCGAGCAACTCCTGCCCGTACGCCGTTCTCGTCGAAGCTTGCGTCGCCACCGCGCCGACACCGGCGCGCACCCACGGCACCCCGTTTCCGACGCACGCGACCCGAGTCGTAACCGCAACGCCGGACTCACCGGTGTTCGGGTCCACTGCGGCAATCGAGAATGTGTGAAATACGAGATCGTTCCCCCAGGAAGCGGGCTCCTGCGCGCTCATCGGTGGCGCGAAGGCCAAGCCAGCCAATGCTGCGACGGCAAAGCCGGCGCTGGCCGGACAGCCGAGCAGGTGCATGCGTCGAATGGGACGGGTCATCGGTCACTCCTGCATGGGGTTGTCTGGCACAGCAGAGCTTGGTCTCCGGCATCCTCAGTGGCAAGAGAATGAAGACCGGGCCACCCGCAGCCGTGGCTGTTGATGCGAGAAAACACGGACCGGTCGGAATCTCCGTCTCCCCCTAGAATGGGATTCCAGGCGCCCACGCAGAGGCGTGTCGAGACTGCTTACGATAGAGCTGTTCGACAAAATCACGGGCGAGTTCCTTGATGTGTTCGAGTGGGCCGACGCGAGCCCTAACACGCTCGTATATCGGTTCCAGTGCCATAACAATGAGATCAAGAACGGAGCGCAGCACACCGTACGCGAGGGTTAGACCGCCGTATTCATAGACGAGGGTCAGCTAGCCGACGGCTTCACTTCCGGCTGATCTACCTCGCGTATCACCGGGTCGAGTTGATCCGGCGCGACTTGTCCCTCGCATCTCCATCGGACATGCTTCGCGTCAACTCTGTCCAGACATTCCGGGCCACGGATGGCATCCTCGGCCCTACCCCAGCGGAAGAGGCTGTAATGAAACGGATGTGTCTTTCCTTCGCGGTCGCAATCCTCGCGATCGGACCAGTGACTTCTCTGAGCGCACAGTCGTTCGGGAATTCGATGGCGGTGGCCGGCGATCAGATCATCGTCGGTGAGCCGGTCTACGAAATGCGTTCGGGCGTCGTCTACATCTTTGGGCGTGATAGCAGCGGGGACTGGGTGGAGACTCAGCGCATCGAGCCGGAAGGCGCCGAAATGGGCAACCGATTCGGTATCCGCGTGGCGACGCAGAACGACCTACTCCTGGTCTCTGCGACCAGAGCCGACGGTGGAACCGGAACGGTTTACATGTATGAGAACGACGGCGGCACTTGGAATCGCGCTGGCGAACTCAACACGGACGATCGTAGCCCCGCCGACAGCCTCGGCAGCGGCCTGGCAATCGACGGCGATTGGATCATGGTCGGCACGATCGGACAGAACGGGGGTCGGGGTGCGGCGTACGTCTTCCACCGCGATGGCGACAACTGGGTCCAGCATTCAAAGCTCGCGCCAACGACTCTGAACCCTGTCGACCGCTTTGGCGCAAACATCGCCATAAACGGTACGCACGCATTCATCGCAGCGACCTCTGCCGATGAAGGTCAGGGTGCGGTCTACGCATACGAGTACGACACCGGCACGGATACCTGGGCACCGATGGGGCCACTTCAGGCACCACTCGTAAACGCACAGGCTGCGTTCGGCACAGATCTGAAGATCGACGGTGACGTCGCGCTAATCGGTTCGCCGGGCAACATCGTCGGAATTGGCTCGGTGATGACGTACGGTTTCGCCGATGGTCAATGGGAACTCACCACGATGCTCATTCCGTTCGAGGCCGCGGCACAGACCGGGTTCGGCGGATCGATCGCCTTTGATGGCGAGACGGCCCAGATCGGCGCGGCTTCGGCCAGCTTCGGTGAGGGTCGAGTCTTCACGTATACGCGTGACGCCGAGTCCGACACCTGGACGTCCGTAACGCAGACCGCCTCGGGTGCGGAGGACGACGGAGCCTTCGCTTCCACGGTCGCGATGGGCGCGGGACTCGTCGTCGGTGCGGCAGCAGCAGCAGACAACGGCACGGGAGCAGCCTGGGTGCTCGAGCAGGGACCCGACGGATGGACACCTACGGGTCGGATTGGTGGAGATAACCTCGGTATCGACGGCATCAGTGGTGATGAGGTGCGGTGCACCGACGAAGGTGAAGCCGCACTGTTCGAATGCTCTTCCGTCGATCTGCTCTCATTCATCCCGCTGGGTGACATGGAGGCCGAGCGCGGCATCAATACCAATGACGTGTGGGGCTGGACCGACTCTGAGAGCGGTCGTGAGATCGTGCTTGTCGGTATGACGAACCAAACCGCCTTTGTCGACGTGACCAACCCGGGCACACCGCTCTACCTCGGTCGCCTGCCGATGCCGGAGGGATCGAACGTGACCGTGTGGCGGGACATGAAGGTCTACGACAACCACATGTTCGTCGTCGCGGACAACGCGGGTGAGCATGGGATGCAGATCTTCGACCTGACCCACCTTCGTGGCCTTGATGGGTCGGAGCCGGTGACGTTCACCGAGGACGCGCGTTACGATCGCATTCACAGCGCCCACAACATCGTGATCAATGAGGACACCGGGTACGCCTACTCCGTCGGCAGCAGCGGTGGTGGCGAGACCTGCGGTGGTGGGCTTCACATGATCAACATCCAAGACCCGAAGAACCCCGAGTTCGCCGGCTGCTTCCAGGACATGACGACGGGCCGCGACCGCACCGGTTACTCGCACGACGCACAGTGCGTGATCTACCATGGACCCGACGAAGACTACGCAGGCCGGGAGATCTGCCTCGGTGCAAACGAGACGGCTCTCTCGATTGCCGACGTCACGGACAAGACGAACCCCGTTGCCGTCTCAATGGCGACGTATCCGAACGTGGCCTACTCGCACCAGGGATGGCTGTCGGAGGATCATCAATACTTCTACATGGGCGACGAGCTCGACGAGACCGGAGGGAACGTCGAGACCACCCGGACTCTCATCTGGGACCTCGCGGACCTGGACGATCCCGTACTCGCTCGCGAGTACATGGCGGAGACGAAGGCCACGGACCACAACCTCTACATCGTGGGCAACACGATGTATCAGTCGAACTACAAGAGCGGCCTTCGCGTACTCGACGTCTCGGATCCGGAGAACCCGGTGCCGGTCGGCAACTTCGACACGCAGCCATACGGCGGCGATGACGCACAGATGAGCGGTTCGTGGTCGAACTACCCGTACTTCGAGAGTGGCATCGTAGCCGTGACCAGTGGCGACGAGGGCCTATTCATCGTCCGGTATCGTCCTCGGACGATCTCGCAGTAAATATCGATACATGATGCGATCGGCACGCACGCAGATGCGCTTCGCTCGGCGTGTGATCCTGGGCGGGTGTGTCGCTGCGTGGGCGATGTACCTCGTCCCCTCAGGGGCCGAGGCCCAAGAGCTACTGTACGTCGCGAGTCAGGAAGAAGTCACGGTAGCGGTCATTGATATGAGTACGAATAGGCTCGTTACCACCGTCGACCTCAAGGAACTGGGGTACCCTGAAACGGCCAAGGCGCACCACACGGCCGTCGAGCCAGATGGCTCTTTCTGGTACGTGTCCCTGATCGCCGCGGGAAAAGTGCTGAAGTTCGATCGAGAGAATCATCTCGTAGGAGAAGCCTCTTTCAAGACACCGGGAATGCTGAGCCTCGACGCAACATCTGACCTGCTGTACGTCGGACGGTCGATGGCAGCGGTAACCCCGCCTCAGCGCATTGGCGTGGTGCACCGGTCCGACATGAGCATCGACGAAGTCGACGTCTTTTTCCCCAGGCCGCACGCACTCGCTGTCGACCCCACGGGATCGCGTTTCTTCTCAGCGAGCCTCGGGCAGAACAGTGTCGCCTACGCCCCGACTGGCACGGCAGAGGTCGACCTACTGCACTTGGACGGCGTGAACCACATGTTCGTCCAGTTCGCCGTGTCCCGAGATGGCCACTGGATGGTCGGCGGAGGGCAGATGACCGGTGACCTCATAGTGTTCGATCTCAGCGGGGATGAGCCCGTCGTCGTGAATTCGGTCAAGGTCGGCGGGCAGCCCTGGCATCCGACATTCACACCGGACGGCCGTTTCGTCTGGGTTCCGAACCAGACAGCGAATACGGTTACGGTGGTTGATGCTAGAAGTTGGAGTGTCGTGGATGTGATTAGTCATCCGGCGCTCATTGAGCCACATGGGTCAGCAATCTCGCCGGACGGAGCGACGGTTTACATATCCGGTCGCAACGTGGCGGGCACCTACCAGTCGGCTGAGAACGGTGTAGACCGACCTGGGACCGTAGTCGCAATTGATGCGGAGAGTCATGACGTGCTGGCCGTTATCGAAGTGGGGCGTTACGCCGCGGGCATGTCCGCACCCTCTGGGCACTGATCGGATGACCGAGGCGCCCCGACGACTAAATAGGCCTGACAGGCCCGCGCATGTTTCGGCGGGCCACGCCCTTCTTCTCGGCAGCGCACTTCTCATGAGCGCGAGTTGTGCATCACCTGCCGGGACCGCGGCACCTGCCTCCGGCGAAGTGGTCGCCCGCGCGACGCCTGATACCGGCTACGTAAGGCGTATTCAGGGCCTGGAGGTCATCGACGAGAACGGAGATCCGGTGGAGCAACCGTTTCTGGGTGGCTTCAACATTCCCCGCCCTCAGCTGGTCGACATCGACGCCGATGGCGACGCCGATCTTTTCCTGCAGGAGTGGTCAGGGAGCGTGATGTTCTTCGAGCACGTCGCGGGAGCAACGCCTCGGTACCAATGGCGTGCTGACCGATATCAGGACCTTGAGGTCGGCGAGTGGTATCGCTTCGTAGACCTGGATCGCGACGGTGACGCCGACCTCCTCGCCGAGCGTCCGTTCAGCTACCTGCGTTACTACCGCAACGACGGCACTCCGCAAGCCGCCCTTTTCGTCACGGCGGCGGATACGCTGCGCGACACTGACGGACGAGCACTTTTTTCAGACCGGCAAAACATACCGAATGCCACGGACATCGATTGCGACGGTCAGATGGATCTCTTGATTGGACGCCTCGAAGGGACCGTGACTCGGTACGAAGAGACGGGCACGGACGAGAACGGCGTACCTCGATTCCGCCACATCACCGACACCTTCGAGGGAATCAAGATCGTCGCACAGATTGGCTCAGCGCACGGCGCCAATACCATGGCTCTGGGTGACATCGATGGTGACGGGGACGAAGACATGTTTTGGGGGGACTACTTCGAACCAGGCATACTCTTCATCGAGAACACAGGCACCTGTCGGTCTCCGTCGCTACGGAGTGAGCCGGTGCCATTCCCGCTTGCAGAGCCGCTCCGGACCAGCGGCTACAACGCCCCGACCGTGGGAGATGTCGACGGCGACGGCGATGAGGACCTTCTCGTGGGCGTGCTCGGTGGCGCCTACAACCCAAACACGACAACCGCAGACAACTTCCACTACCTCGAGCAGACCGGTCCGCTGAACTTCGAGGCTCGCTCCTCCCGTTTCCTGTCGACCATCGATTTTGGGGCGGAGAGCATACCCGTCCTGGTCGACCTGGATAGTGACGGAGACCTCGATCTCTTGGTGGGGAACAAGATCGAGCAGAACGATACCCAGAACGGGAAGCTGTACCGCCTGATTAACGAAGGGTCCTCAGAAGTGCCCATTTTCCGCATGGACGGAGAGCTGGACGTTGGAGGCGGCTACCACATGCTGCCCGCCTTCGGGGATCTCGACGCCGATGGTGATCTCGATGCCATCCTCGGCACGTGGGAAGACGAATTGAGGTTCCTCCGCAACGACGCGACCGACGGATCACTTCAATTGAGCGTCGCGGACTCTGCCGTCGTGACCCTAACGCGTGGCCGAAACGCCACTCCCGCCCTTGGTGATGTCGATGGAGACGGAGATCTCGACCTCTTCATCGGGGAAACGTCGGGCACGCTGAACTTTTACGAGAACACCGGATCGAGGCAGGAACCTGTCTTCACTTTGGTTGACGACGAGTTCGGTCGCATCGACGTGGGGCGCCGGAGCATGCCGCTACTCCGCGACATGGATGAAGACGGTGACCTCGATCTGGTCGTCGGCTCCGAGAGCGAGGGGGTTTCGCTTTACCGCAACGTCGGCTCGGTGACCTCACCCGACTTCGTCGAAGCCGGGCTGCTCGGAATCGAAGACTTTCGGTTCGCGTCCCCCGCGCTCGGTGATCTCGACGGCGACGGAGACGACGATGTGCTTCTCGGTGGCGGCAGTGGCGGACTCTGGTTCTTCGAAAATCGGAACCGCTAGCCGATCGGTCGTCCGTATCGGTTCAAGGTTGGCGCGGCATTGAGACAGCTTCAGGAACTGATGGGCTCTCGCCAAGACTAGCACTCCGGACTCCGGACGGGGACCGCCAGCCAGCCCTGCGAGGTGTTCATTGCATCCGCCCCGGCGCGGGGGCACCTTGCTGCGCCCCGTCATGGGTGATCGGACTCCCCCTGCTCACAAAACGCATGCGTAAGCCTTCTCGACTTCTGCTCGCCGTCCTCGTGACACCCTTCCTCGCCGGGTGCTTCACGGTCACACAGGTTGCGGTACCTCCGGCCGCACAAGACCGGGAGGCACTGAATAATGTGCGTGGCGTTGTCGTTCGGCAGGCCGGGGGAACCGAGCAGACGGTTGAGTTCGAAACCGTGCATGAGCTGGAGTGGACTCCGACCTCGCTGTCCGTCGTGGCCGACGCCTCCGTCGATGGCGAGACACAGACGATTACACGGCTCTACTCGATTTCGACAATGTCAGGCGTGCTCATCCGGAGCCTCGACGCAGCAAAGACATCGGGGATAATCGGGACTGTAATCCTCGGCACTATAGCCTTCATCGCGCTCGCCGTAACAGGTGCCGGCGATCCTAAGCAGCAGGGTAACTAGGTACGCGTCAGCGCGTGCGTGTCCAGACAAGTATCACCCCGCAGCTTGTGATCTCGTCAAATCCCACCGGCACTTCGCTCGTGCGCGTGTAGACCTCGATCGCCTCGATTTCAGATGCCGTCATGTAGTCATCGGGACGGAGCGGATAATCGCCGCCGGCGTTCACCACGTGTCGGTCGATATAAAGCGTAGGAGAGCACTTCCTTCCGCCCCGCCAGTTGTAGATCGCTGGGTTCCGCATGACATCCGTACTTCCCGTGAGGGGCCGCGAGTCATCGATCTCCAACCGTGGAATCATTCGAAATACGTCACTGACCTTGTCGATGGCGCGACGCTCAATCTCGTCGCGGATCATCAACGTCCCGAGACCCATGATCGCCCGGTCGTAAAATCCATTCTGCTCGAGCGAGCTCAGGCTCCGGGTGGAACTCTCCACCACAACCTCTTCGAGCTCGATGGGAGCCGGTCGCAAGCCGACTTGAAGATTGAATTCACCCCCCTCACCGAGGTCGAAGACCCCGTCCATGAGTGTCTCGTAACCGGTGCGTGAAACGTAGAGGAAGTATCCCCCTGCGGAGGGGGCGGTGACCTCAAACTCTCCGACCATATTCGCCAACGCAGCGACGACCATCTCCTGTCCCTCGGCGAGTAAGCCCACATAGGCGAGCACAACCGGCTCACCGGAGTCGCTGTCGACAATGGTACCCCTGAGCGTTTGGGCTCCAGCCGGAACGGCGAGGAAGGCGTACGCTACAGCGATGATCCTGGACCGATTGAATCGACTCACCAGGGGCACTCCCTCTTCAAGCCTGCCTCACTCCGTAGGACCATAATACGGTGCCTCCCAAAAAGAGATTGCCCCTGCCGGCATGAACCGACAGGGGCAATCTCACCAGACAAGCTGGCTTACTTCAGGAAGAACTGACTATCCACCGGAACAAACTCCGTTGGCGTCATCTTTTAGGTTCGGATTCAGCTGACACTCGATCTGCGGAAGCGGCATGCAACTCACCCGCCTCGTCTCCGCGGCGCCGCCCACAATCCACTTCCCGTCCAAGAACGGGTGATTCCAACGATCCAAGTCGTACATACGACGACCCTCAAGCCAGAGCGTAGCGTACCGCTCACGGTCGAGAACCTGCACCGCTGAAGTCGTGTTCGCGATGTCCATTGGGAAGACGAGTGCACCGACCTCAGTCGGCGCCACGATATCAGCCATCCCATGGAGCGCACGGATCTTATTGATCGCAGTAGCCATCCCGGCGAAGTCACCAGCCATCATGGCAGCTTCGGCTTGAATCAACCGCATTTCACTACCGGAAGCACGGTTAATGTCGGAACCACGCTCGGTATACTTGTCCTGGCGGTGGTGCGCATGGTCGCCATCGGCTCCCTGGTGCGCACCTGAACCCTGACCCGAGCAATTACCGGTCGCCGTCACACCACCATCGACGTTAAGCGGGTACGCCGACGTCTGGTCGTCATACGTACCACATTTGGTGTAAGGCGTCCGCGGATCGGCATTCGTATCCCACAGTCGCGCCGCAGGCGTACGATAGACACCGACTTCACCACGGCCCCAGGACTCGTTCCAGACCTGATTGGTGTTCGCCTGAGCGTGGTAGATAGCCTGGTCGACGAACGCATCTGTCCCGCCGTTCGCGAAGAACGCATCAGCCGCCGCACCTGCAGCAGCCCAGGATCCCGCACCATACGAAGCTAGGCCCAACTGGGCCTGGGCGAGTCCGGCATAGGACGCGATCGACCAGTTGTTACCGGCTCCACCGATTGAAATCGATTTGTTGAAGTCGGTAATCGCACGATTGAAAGATTCCGTGCGCTCCTGCCAGTCTTCAACATCGAAGACCGCGTAGCAGAAGTTTTCGCCCAGACGTATCCGCGCGAATCCACGAATAGCCCAAAGACGGGCCGAGATGTCAGCCGTGTTGGCCGCGTCTCCAAGAACTTCCTGGATACGAGTCCAAGCCTGGTCCGCAGCCCACGCTGCCTCATGGGTCTGCGACCAGAATCCTTCGGACGACTCCCAGTCGAAGATGCCCTGGCGATACTCCTGTGTGGAGCCGTAGCTGCCGGTACCGGCAAGCTCGTCCGTCAGGCGACCACCGGAGAAAGCGTACGTATCTCCGAAGTCGTTGTATTCAGCCGACACTCCGGATACCAGCACCGGCATCAGCTCAGGGAGGATAAGATCGGCGTCCTGGATCGCACCAGGATTTAAGACCTCAAGACTGCACCCTGAAAAAACCACCGCCATCGCGGCAACGACCGGCATCACACCGGCTCTTCTGGTCCATTTATTCATCAGAAGTTCACCGTCACGTTGAGGATGATGATCCGCGGCGGAGCCATGTTGTAGTACTCGAATGCCGACTCACCACGGGAATTTCCACGGTCACTTGCTTCAGGATCTAGACCCTGATAATCGGTGAACACGAAGAGATTCTTGGCCTGGAGCGCCAGCGTCATGCTGCGCGCTCCCGGGACCAGTCCGTCCGGAAGACGATAGGACAGCGACGCAGAGCGAATCTTCAAGAAGTCCGCAGCGTCCGTCCACATGCCCCACTGTACATAAGACGGAACACACGTCGCAGCCTGCGCCGGCGTGATGTTCGTCAAACCTGTCGCGTTGAACGAATCCTGAATGCCGAAGCACGCAGGCCACGTCTCACGACGCGTGGTCGCCCAGCCGAGGCCGACAGACTTGTAGTGGCCTTGTTGGCCTTCGGCGAGGACATCAAGCGTCAGCGCCTGGTTAATCGTCACACGCGTACCGAGCGAGAAGATCTGCGTCGGGAAATGGCCTCCCAACACTTCATCGCTGTATACAGGCTTCTCTCCCTTCGCTGTCGGGTTGAGCACGGTACGGGAGTAATTAACACCAATCGGGAAGCCCAAACGGAGGTTGGACCCCGCATCTTGAAGCGGACCCAGATCGACAATCTTCGAGTTGTTCGTCGAGTAAGCACCACTGACCGACCACTCGAGGTTGTCTGAACGCCAAGCAACAACGTTCAGGACGGTCTCAGTACCCTTGTTCTCCGTCTCACCGAGGTTACGCAGCGTCCGCTCATCCGTACCGAAGGAAGGAGCTTCCTGAACACCGATGAGGGCATCCAGCGTCTTCTGGTCGTACTTCGTAAAGTCAGCCGAGAGTCGGCCGTCGAACATTGACATTTCAAACCCATACTCGAGCTCCATGGAAATTTCTGGACCGAGATCAGCGTTACCGAGGTTGGAAATTGTCAGGGCCGGAACGAGCTCATCAGCCTGAACCGCGCCATACACCTTGACCGCGTCGAACGCGCCAGGTGCACGACCAGACTTACCCCAAGCTGCACGCAGCTTCATGGCGTCAATAAAGCCACCCTGCGGGAAGAAGCTCTCGTCCGAGATCGTGTATGCAGCGGAGATCTTCGGATATGCGGCGAGGCCGAAGCCTGCACCGAACGTCGAGAAACCATCCCAGCGTACACCACCGGTGAGGAAGAGACGGTCGCCGAAGCCTATCTGCTCCTGCAAGAAGAACCCACCCGAACGAATCGTCAGACGGTCCTCATCACTGAACGGCAGTGTGCCGTCACCGACCAGCTGGTCACCAGGACCGGCGAAGTCGCCGTCACGGCCCTCAAGGCCCCAACCGTACTCTTCGTAAACCTGACCACCCCATGAGAACGACGAGGAGAGGCCCGAGGTGACGTCGGTGCGCCACGAACCGTTGTAGTCGAACGTCAGGTTCCGGTCGGAACGCGTGTCGTTCTGGCGACTGCCGAGTGCGAACTCGTAGTTGCCGTACGGCTTGAAGTCAGTGTAGTCGGAATAGTTGTAGTCCATTCCGAAGTTCAGCCGGTGCGAAAAGTTCTGACTCGGCGTCCAACCGACACTTGCCGACGTAACCCATTGGCTGAGCGCGGTGTTGATGTCGTTGACCAACACCAGCGAGTCGTCATTGCCCGGCGTGTAACCACGCTCACCACGCAGCACGTTGAGGAACAGGCCCGACGCGTTGTTGCCGTTCGGGATCCAGTCGATGCTCCGACGCGTGTACATGTTGTTGACGCTGATGTCCAACCCGTCAAACGGCTGGAACTGGACATTTGCACGAGCGTTGTAGCTGTTCTGACCCTGTGGCGCGACCGTACCCTCTTCGTTCGCCATACGACCGGAAACGAAGTACGTCGCCGTCTCGCCACCACCACGAACACTCAGGTTGTACCGCTGCATATATGCGTCACGCAGCCAAGAGCCACTATCCGGGCAACCCGGCTCAGCCGCGTACCCATTGATGGTCGAGTAGCGATCGAGCTTGTCACCCGTTGCGCAGTCGTTGAGACGTAGACCGTTCGCGTTCAGCGTTTCATCGTCGCTGTTGAGCCAGTCAAAGCCTGTGGTACCATCCGGATAGAGCTCCGGATGAGTCTCGGTGTACAGATTGCTAATGGAACCGAGATCACCACCGCCATTCGGCCCCTGGTGTCCCATACGGCTCCGGCCACCGTCGACCGAAACTGTCCAAGCTGGAGCACCAGCTGAACCACGCTTCGTGAAGATCTGGATCACGCCACCTGCGGCTTCCGTGCCGTACAGGGTGGTCGCTGCAGGTCCCTTCACGATCTCGATCCGATCAATGTCCTGCGGGTTGATCGCGTCGAGGGCCATCGGGGTTGCCGCAGCCTCATCGGAGAGCGTCAGCGTGCCCGTCTCCATGCGGATACCGTCGATGTAGATCAATGGACGGTTGCCCTGGCTAACCGAGGAGTTACCGCGAATGCGGATCTCCGAACCAGCACCAACCTGACCGTCGGTGTCAGAAATCTGCACGCCCGCTGCGCGGCCCTGCAGAATGTCACCGACGTCGGTCACCGCGGCGACAGCGATATCTGCCTGGCCAACCGACTCAATCGAGTTACCAACCTCCCGACGACGTGCCTGACCGGCAGTACCGGTCACGACAACACCTTCGAGATTTAGTGCCTGCTGCCGGAGGTCGAAGTTGTTCGACGCCGTTCCACCAGCGGTCACCGTGATTGTCGCGGTACCGGCACCATAGCCGATCATCGTGACGTTAACTGTTTGCGTTCCTGCCGGAACATTCAAAAGCAGGAAACGGCCAACATTGTTGACCAGTCCACCAATACCGGTTCCCTCGATGGAAACCTGTGCGCCCGCCAAGGGCGACAAGTTCAGTCCATCGCGAACCAGACCGGTAATCGTACCGGTACTTTGCGCAGCCAATCCGGCAGCGCTGAACATTGTGAAGGCAAGTGCCGTCACAGTTCTGGAAAC
The DNA here is from genome assembly GCA_028823235.1 of Longimicrobiales bacterium. Classification (NCBI taxonomy): domain Bacteria; kingdom Pseudomonadati; phylum Gemmatimonadota; class Longimicrobiia; order Longimicrobiales; species Longimicrobiales bacterium. Next base: position 20,264 of record JAPKBW010000025.1, read on the forward strand.
AAACGTCCTAAGAGTCATAAGTCCTCCTACTGACCTCAGGGTATGCGAACCCCTCCTCCCCACATCCCAACGAATACGTTTTACCCTTCGGGGATCACGAAGTCAAGAAAAAAAGCCGGAGTGCCCAAGCTCATCTTTCCACGCAGGCCGCCATATATTTTTTGTGATCCACTGTGAAACATAAATCGGCCAGGTCAGCGCGCCTTAGCCACGGAAAATTCGGGAACGACGCAGGCCGCTCGCACTCGTCGATCGGGGGCTCCGTCCGCGACCCCTCGGCGCATCTCAATCTTGATGACCCCGCTAGCACCCGCTGACCCGTACTCCCAGCCGGCTGCGGCCCCGGGCTGTATTTCAAGCCTTGAAATTTCATTAGGGCGCATAGTCGAAAGGGTCCCTTCGACTCCCGGCATCCGGACACCATCTATTAAGACAACCGGCGCGTCACTTTCTGCACCCATCGTTCGACTTCGGCTTGCCGTCAGACTTGAGATGTCACCGGGGTCTCCCTGCATTGGACTCACCATGCCCGGAGCGATGCGTCGGATGAGTTCGAGCACCGAGCTCGCGCTGATTCGATCGATCTCTCGCTGATCGAGAACTCGGCCTCCGGTACGCTGTCGCTGCTCGACTTGCTCCCGTTTCGCCTCTGCTGCCGCTCCGAACGCCGGAGGCAAGCGGAACTGCTCGTCGCGGGGGATGCCCGTTACGACCGTGATCTTCACCCATGTGATCCGGCAGTCAGCCGTAAGCAGCGCGAAAATCCGCCTGCCCTGAGGAAGATTGTCGAAGCGGAACTCACCCAGCCGATCGGTGAAGGTCGACGAACCGTCGTCCATGCGGACGAGCACCCCTTCGATCGGATCGCCGCCCAGACTGTCCACGATCTGACCCTGCAGCACAGCCCCCATTGCTGGCACAGTCGCTGACATCTCGACCTGAGCTCGCGCACCGGGCGCACCCGTGGTCAACCCCAGGAGGAGAAGAAACAGGAATCGAAGGCATTTCATATTGAGATATACGAAGATCGCTGCGTTTCGTTGCGGCTGGCTGACTCACACACCATAGGGGTGCCTCCGGTGGTGTCGAGCGTTACGCCGCTCGGATCGATACCCGCGGTGGCTCCGAAACATCTCCGCTCGAACACCTGAGCCGCAGGCCGAGCGGCGTGAAGCTTCCGTGTCTAGTCACGACGATCGATCCTCGGCAGGCCTTCGTGACAGCTTGTCGGATAAGCCGCTCAGTTCCCTCGTTGCCACCGACACGGCAGCCAGGCCAACGGTGTCCTCTTCCTTCAGTTCACCCACGATGCCCTGGAACCGCTCGACCTCTCTCGGCTTGAGCAGCGTGAGGTAGTCGTGCTCCGCGATGCCACTCTCTTTTTCGGCGGCCCGCCGCAGAAGCCCGGCAGAGACTCTCCGGTGGGCCCTCGAGAGATCGTCCGACAGCACCTGAGCCGCCCGCTGCTCCCACTGGTCATCTCCGGCCGCTGCGAATGTCTTTCGGCGGAGCCAAGGAATCTGGAAGGTGACTGAGGTTTGGTAGTACGCGTAGGCGGTCTCAAGCACGTTGTGCTCCGTCTCGCGAGCGATCCCTAGGATCTCGAGAAGCTGGTCGAGGAAGCGAAGCGTGATCAGTCTGCGCGAAAACGCCTCGTCTGCGCCGAGTTCTTGGATCTCCATGATCCGCGCCTCGAAGAGCTTACGGTCCTCCCCTCGAACGACCTCTCCAAATTTCTCCCTCAGCTCAGCGAGGCCTGCAAGATTCTGGTCAACGATCCCTGCTGACGACCCCTCCGGCTCGACGTTCTGAAGTACCCACCGCGTCGTACGCTCCAAGACTCGACCAAGCCCGAGAAGCCAGCGATAAGAGACGCGAGTGTTAAGGACGGACGACTGCTGGGCCATCTGTCCGAGTAGCGCCCGGTGATCCGCGAGGCGCGAGGCAACCAGCCAGGCCCGAACCACGTCCTCGCCCGATCGACCCGTATCGCGCTTCATCCGCGTGACGAAGCCGGCACCCATCAGGTCCACGAGATCGTTCGTGATCTCAGCCGTGATGATCTCACGGCGGAGTCGGTGCACTCCCAGATTGCCCTGCCCGGCCGCCATCATGGCCTTAGGCGGAAAGTAGCCAAGCAGATAGCTTTCAGTGACTGGGTCATCCGGGAGGCCGCCCGAAAGAAGGTCAGCCTTGAGCGACAGTTTTGAGTAGGCGAGAAGTACGCACAACTCGGGGCGAGCCATCGCTTTCCCCCGGTCGCGCCGCTCCTGCAGGACATCGGCAGACGGCAGAATCTCAGCAGCTCGATCGAGCTCGCCTGCCTTCTCTAGCGTGAACATCAGATCACGGAAATCATCAAGCGACTCCATCGAGCGTCGCTCATCGAGCGATACCGCCAGACTCTGAGACCGATTGTTGTCGAGGACGAGCTCCGCCACGGCCTCCGTCAGTTCTTGGAGCAGCTTGTTGCGGCGCTCTTCGGTAAGCGTGTCGTCAGCGACCGCAGGCGCGAGGAGAATCTTGAGATTCACTTCGTGATCAGACATGTCGACGCCGGCGGCATTGTCGAGGGCGTCGGTGTTGATTCGTCCGCCGAGCAGAGCATACTCACCTCGAGCCCGCTGCGTGAGACCCAGGTTACCGCCCTCTCCGATCACATCGCAGCGCAACGCTTCGGCATTGATCCGGACCGCATCGTTCGAAGGGTCGCCCGCAGCAGCATCCGTCTCTGAATTGGACTTTACATACGTCCCGATTCCACCATTCCAGAGAAGCTCGACCGGCGCACGAAGCACAGCGCGAATGAGCGCCTCTCCATCTTGGGGGGGCTCGTCCCCGTCTTTGATGCCCAGCGCCTCAAGCGCCTGCGTTGAGAGGTCGACCTCTTTAGCTCCACGTGGGATGATCATGCCCCCCTCGCTCAGCAGCCCCTCGTCGTAGTCGGCCCAGCTGGAACGACCGAGGTCGTATACACGCTTACGCTCTTTAAAGGTCAGCACCGGATCAGGGTCCGGATCGATGAAGACGTGTCTATGGTCAAACGCCGCGATCAGCTGGATCTGCTCCGATAGGAGCATGCCGTTACCGAACACATCGCCACTCATGTCGCCGATTCCTGCGACGGTGAACGGCTCTGACTGGATGTCTTTTCCTTTCTCACGGAAGTGACGCCTCACGCACTCCCACGCGCCGCGGGCCGTGATCCCGACCACCTTGTGGTCATACCCGTTCGATCCACCCGACGCGAAGGCATCCCCCAGCCAAAATCCGTACTCAGCCGAAACGGCGTTCGCGACGTCAGAGAACGTTGCGGTGCCCTTATCCGCAGCCACGACCAAATATGGATCGGGCGGGTCGAACGCGAACACGTTCTCCGGCGGAACCGTGTTTCCGTCGACCAAGTTGTCCGTCAAATCGAGTAGCCCGCGCACCAGCGTCTGATACTGACGCTTCCCCTCCTCGTATCGCTCTTCGGGGTCCGCGGGAATCACACGGGTGATAAAGCCACCCTTCGATCCGCCTGGAACGATGACTGCGTTCTTGACCATCTGCGTGTTTACGAGTCCCAGCACCTCGGTGCGGAAATCATCAGGACGATCACTCCAGCGAATTCCACCACGCGCCACCGTCGACCCACGGAGGTGCACTCCCTCCATTCGAGCGGAATGAACCCACACCTCGAACAGGAGTTCGGTAGGTCGAGAGTTTTCTAGGTCGCCGACTAGGAACTTAAAGGAGATGTAGGGGACACCACCCGAGCGGCTCGTCGGTACCCGACCGCCCCAACGGTAGTAGTTCGTCCTTACCACCGCTGACATAACCTCTTCGAGACGACGCAGCGCACGATCATCAGATAGGTTCGAGACGCCCCGCAGCGATCCGTGGAAGGCCGCGCGGATTAACTTTATAGCGGAGAGTCGCTGATCCCGCGTAACTCCGTTCGCCGGGTCAAATTTCCGCCTGAAAAGCTTAAAGAGCTGCTTCGCGATTCCCGGATACTGAACGAGTGCGTTCGGCAGCGCGGTTCGACTCGGCACGAGCCCCACTTGGAACGCATACCCTGCGAAGCCTCGCAGAACATCGACTTCACGCCAGTGCAGTCCAGCACTCACGACCAGAGCGTTCAGCGAGTCGCTGACCGCGTCCCCAGCGCGAGCTGCGAGAAGAGTCTCGGAGAGCAAGCCGCCACTGGCCTCCACATCCAGCACCTCCCCCTGCTGTGATTGAACCGCGAAGACGTAGATCGTCGCTTCCGGAGATCCATTGCCGCCGACCTCATAGGGCTTCATGGCCAGGACACGGAGACCGGCGTCCTCCAAAATCGGCATGAAATCCGAGAGGACCAGCATCTCGCCGCGCAGGAACAACTTCAACTCCGTCGCACCCGCGACACCTGCTACGGCCTTGCCCCCTTCCGGGTTGCTGATCCGTACCGAGATCAAGCGCCCGTCTGCCGACATGGCCTCGAGCTCACCGATGTCCGCCACTGCTACATCCGGCTCCGCCGCGGCCTGATACTCACGGCTGAACGCATCACCATAGTGCGTCGCGAGGCGGCGAGCTTCCTCGGCTGGACGTAGCGCATGGAGCCCCGAATGAATCCGGTCGGCCCATGTCCGAATGAGGCCGCTGACGGTCTGTTCGAGCGAGGCCGTCGTAACGAGCGACACGCGTGACTGCTCAGCACCGATATAGAAGTGGAGCCGCGCCTGATCGCCCTCACCGAGTGCGAGGTGGTAGTTCAGGACGAGTCCTTCATACGCCTCGACGAGTGCTCGCTCGATCGATTTTCTGACAGTTCCCGAGAAACGGTCGCGGGGAAGTATGACCATGACGGATACGCCACGATGCAACGGATCCTCGCGCAGAGAGACACGTGCCTCACCTCCTCCGTAGGTCGCCAGGACCGCCCGAACATCTTCTCCGAGTTCGTCGGCCGACGCGAGTAGCAACTGCTCCTTCGGGAGCGAGTCGAAGATCGTGATGATCTCCTTGTAGTCGTGCGACCCCTCCCGGACGCTGGAGGCTTCGAGAACCCTGGCGAGCTTATGGCGAAGGATCGGGATGCTCCCGGCGGACTCAGCATACGCTTTCGAGGTAAACAGCCCGATGAAGCGGTGCTCACCAACGACATTGCCCCGTTCGTCGAGCTTCTTCACTCCGACATAGTCCATCCGCGCCCTGCGGTGGACGGTGGATTCGGCGTTGGTCTTATTGATGATCAGGACTGGACCGTGAATCGCCAGCTCCCGCATCCCGGGGTCGAGCTTCGAAATCGGGATCGGTGCTGCAAAGCGTGAGTCGCCCTCGTTGCGGAGCAGTCCCAGGCCCGAGCCGGGCTCAACCACGATCGCGGGCTCTTCACGTTCTTCGGTGTCGAGGAGGTCATACCCGCGCGCGCCGAGGAAGACAAAGCCTCCATCGCGCAGCCAGCGGAGGAAGTGCTGGATTTCTTCGAACTCTTCTGCCCGGTCGGGCATATCGACGACGTTCCGACCCACACTCTCGATCACCGACTCGACACTGTCGATCATCGGCTGGAAGTCGTCGGTGGAGCGGACGACATCCTGGAGGCGGGTCCTCAGGGCCTCCGCCATTTCTGCAAGCCTCGGAGGGTCCTCGATGCGGGCGATCTCCAGGTGAACGATCGACTCTTTCGAGCCCCCGTCGCCCGGAGCCTTTATCCCGAGAACCGAGCCCTCTTCGTCCCGCTCGACGTCGACGATCGGGTAGATCATCCGCTCGATCGAGATTCCCTCGCCGGTGAGGTATTCGCGAATCGAGTCGATGATGAACGGCCGCTCGCTGACATTGGTGCTGATCACGGTGACCGCGTCAGCCCATGTCCCCGATGTGGCGGGGTTGACCACCGACACATCAACCCGGAACGGGCGCGAGGCCTCAAGGAAATCGAAGGCGCTCGAGATCATCGCCGCGAGGTCCTCCGAGGTCCTCTGTCTAAGCACCTCCTCCGATGCTCGCGACAGGAACAGGTCTGAAAAGTCGCGCAACAGCGACGAATTCTTGGGGTCGGTTCCTTCCTCGAGCAGTTGACTAACGGCTTCGATGGTCGGCGAGTCCTCACGGAGTCGGCGTTCAGCCGCTCGTGTCGTGTCACTCATAGCGTTTTTCGGCGGGGGCACAGCGCGTACAGCACGCGCTCGAGAAATATGGAGAACGCTGCTATAACGTTACCTGAGAACACGAAGCCGGGGAACAGGAAAGTGCCTTCACTGAAATTCCCTCGGCCGGTGCTTTCATCTAGTTTGCGCGATGCGTTTCCTGCACATCGCCGACGTACACCTCGACACGTCCTTCGCGGGCCGATCGGA
>JAPKBW010000026.1 GCA_028823235.1 Longimicrobiales bacterium
ATGGTGCAGGCGTGGGGCCGGACGTTGAACGCCGGTGCCCTGCTCCTGGCGATCGGCGGCGTCTTCCTCTACGGCTGGGCAGTGCCGGCCGGCGTCGCGGTACACCTAGTCTCGGTCGGGCTCCTCTTTCTCGGGTATCGTCTCAAGAAGCAGGGCGCAGGGTTGGTTGATATGGCGGAGACGCTCTAGAAGCGGGTAGCTGTGTATGTGTATGGCATGGGACGCATGGAAGCCTGAGCCGAGGGGATGATGCCGTGGGCGATAGAGACGAATCCGTATCGTCCACGCGTCCAGGGGTCCGGTTCCTGCAAGCCCGTGGTGGACCCACCAAGCCCCTCAGAACTCGATACTGAACCCGAACGTCGGTAGAAATCCCGATCCGTCAATCGGCATGACACGATTCGGATACGCCGGATTCTCCGTGTACGTGAAGCCCACGACGTTCTGGCGATTGAGAACGTTCTGGAAATCAACGTAGAACACCGCATTCCACCCTGCCCGGCTGAACCGTCGGTCTACGCGGAGGTCCAGGCGCACATAGCCCGGAGTTCGGATATCCCCGATTCGGTCCCAATCGGGGACGCCCCGCCCCGTGACCGCGTAGGACTCCTCCGAGGCCTGCAAATTCCACGGAGTCGTCGCGAGTCCGGAAAGCCAGCGGATCTTTCCTCCGAACTCCCATCCGCCGTCGGGTCGGAATCCTGAGGTGAGGTCGAGTGCATGTCGGCGATCCCAGGCCGAGGGGCGGAGGAGGGCGTCGCCCGCAGCAAAAGAGCTCTTCGACAGGGTATAGGCTCCGAGGAAGTAGAGACGGTCGAGCAGCTTCTGTTGAGCGAAGATCTCCAGCCCGTACGCACGCCCCGTCCCGTCGTCCGTAAGAGGTTCGGCTCCCACGAAGCCGTAGTCGCCACCCAGGTTCGGAAGCGCGATTCGAGGGTCGTCCCGGAAAATCGGGACACGGTCGTATTCCTTCCAGAAGCCCTCTGCTGAGAGGCGCAGTCCCGGCGTCGGAATCCACGACAGGCCCGTCGCGACCTGTCGATTTTTCTGCTGCCTGAGGCCGAGGTTCACCGGCTGTCCAGCTTCGGCTACGGATAACGAAAGAAGATTCGGTGCCTGGTGGAAGACGCCGGCGGCAGCCTGAAACGAGACATCCCTGCCTAGCGCCAGGCTCCCGGACACACGCGGCGACAGTGAGAATCCCGATTCCAGTCCCGTCACTTCGTCCGCACGGATCCCGGCACTCAGCGTGAGGCGGGTACCGATGTCGCCAGTGAGCTGAGCATGTGCGGCCAGCTTCCACGCCGTCGTCCCCGTATCCCAGGCCAGGTTCTCCGAGAGCGAACCGCCCGGCACCGCCCGCTGGAAGAGGCGCACATCCAGAGCGGCACGATCCGCATCCACACCGACGTGCATCGTCGCGCGATCACCGAGAGCCAGATCAGCTTGCACCGCAAGACGCGTGTCTCGTTCGAAACTCTCGTTCAGGAGGACCGGCGCCCCGTCCGAACCAGGGTCCTTGAAAGAATAATCGGTGCCCGACCAACTCGCGGTCGACGTTACATACCCTCCCGAGATCAGGCGGCGCCAGCTTCCGCCTACAGTCATGCTTTTCTGATCGTTGTCGATCACTCGTTCGAAGATCTCGAAGTTCGCGTAGTCGTCTCCATCTGTGGGAGCCACGATTCCGAAATTGTCGACCGCGCCGAGCCCGACGATGAGGAAGCGGTCTCGATCCGTCGGCTCAATCTCCACCCTGAACTGTCCATCCCAATAGTCGGGACGGATCGGAAGACCGAGAGCTTGAAAGAGGAATTGGAGATAGGAGCGGCGAACGCTGAACAGCCAGTTCGTATCTTCACCCGCAGGACCGTCCAGCGTAATGGCGGCTTCCGTCGCTCCGAGTGTCACGTCCCCGTGGATACCGTCGGAACTACCGGGTCTATTCTCGATGCTGAGCACCGAACTCATGGCATCGCCGTAGCGTGCAGGGAACGCCCCGGAGAGGAACTCCGCCTTGCGGATGAAGTCGACGTTGACGAGACCGATCGCACCACCGGACGCACCCTGTGTCGCGAAGTGGTTGATCTGCGGGACACGGATGCCGTCCAGTACGTAGGCATTCTCGCCAGGTCCACCACCACGGACGAGCAGATCGTTGCGGTTGTCGACCCCTCCGAGAACTCCTGGCAGAGACAGCAGAGTGCGAGAAATGTCGAGGAGCCCACCGGGTGTCCGCCGGAGTTCCTCATTCGACAGGATCTGAACCGAGGTCGGGGCGGCCTCAGGAATTTCAAAAGCGGGCGCGCCCACCACGAGACCCTGCAGTTCGATCGCCTGACGGTCGAGTCGGAACTCGACGTAGGTGGGCCGACTCGCTTGGATCACCACCTCGGCTTTCAGGGCGGATGCGTACCCAATGTACTCAAGCCGGATCGAGACGAGTCCCGGTGTCAGCCCCGCGACGCTGAACCGCCCATCGCCGTCCGTGAGCAACTGACTGCCGCTCGGAAGCACTGTGACCGTGGCACCTTGAAGAGGTCTCAGGTCCGCCGCGTCCATGACTCGACCACGCAGAGACGCCTCTTGGGCGGCGATCCCGACGGCGGCCCCGCAGACCAGCGCGCCAACAGCGATGCCGACTCGAGCAATGGACCGCGGAATCAGAGACAGAAAGATCAGGGTGCAGACGCCGGAGAGCGCCCAAGCGGGAACTGCGACCAGTGGAGCCTCAGCATTCCGTAATGCGATCCCGACCAGAGCCCAAGCGACGACCGGCAGGAAGACACTGACACCCCGGACCCGGCCCATGTATCCGCCCAGGGCCGTGGCCACCGTCATCATGATGACGGCCCAGATGGCCTCATCGATTCCGAATCCACTCCAGCGGTACGCGACTGCGAGCTGGAACGCGTTCGCGATCAAGGCAACGGAAATCCAAGACAGATAGAGACCGAACGGTAGTGCTACGAGGACCCGGTCACGACGAGACAGTCCACGAGGATCTCCCACCCGAATATGGATCGTGATCAGGTTCACGAGAAGCCCTACCATAAGCACGATCGCTGGCACGAAGAAGCTGAAGGAAAAGGCGACGACCCACCCCACGTTTAGGGCCGCGTTGACCGGCCACATCCAGCCTATCCGCACGTGGGGACCCATGCTCCCCCGACCTAGCAGCGCCAGGTCGACCACATAGGCGAACAGCCCCGTGTAGATCACGCTCCAGATGCCAAATACGTAGCCAGCGGGCAGGAAGGCAGACGGGTAACGATTGGCGATCGTGCCGATCGACTCTCCCGACAGAGCGCCTGACCCCGCAAGCGCATTGAGCCAGAGCACGATACCGAACGCTAGGGCACCTACTAGCGGGCGCAGTCGGTTTCCTCGAACAGCCAGGTTAGTCAGCAAGTTCATGCACCACGCCATCGACCAAATGGTTCTCGTGTTGGAACGCCGAGCCCACGAAGCGAACGAAGATGAAGCCGGCCTGACAGATGTTGGCGATTAACGCCGTGACGTACAGCGCGGGTGCGTTTCCGAAGGACACGCCCAGAACCACCGCGATCAGACTCAGTTGCTCTGTGACTTCGAGGAGCGCAACTACGCTCACGGCGAGGCGATCGGGATCGAAGGCCCCACGCACTGGCTTGTAAGCACTCACGAAGGAAAAGATTATGCCGTTGTCGAAGATCAGGAACGCAAGGGCGGCAAGACGCCACGCCAACCCGGCCTCGATCCCGTAGCCTGCCAGACCTACGGGAATCAATGCGGCGGCGACTCCTGCGACGCTGCTCGAGATTACGAGTCGCAGCCTGAAGAGGTCGTGAACTGCGGCCGCCACCTCGTCCGCACCTCGGCGAAGGACACTCACGAGAGCTGCGAAGCCAGCGAAGGTTGCGCAGATCTCTGCAAGGGACAGAAGAGTTTCGGTATTCTCCACTATAAACCACTCACCCCCAGGCTGCGCCCGATCAGCACACCCGCGCTGGCCGCCAAGGCAGTCACGAACGATCCCCACGCGATATCCATCAGCGCGACCCGCAGCGGAAAGTCACGAAAGACTGCCATCGCTGTGAGGTCGAACGTGGAGTAGGCAACAAGGCCGAGCAGCCCTCCGAGCAACGCCCCTCGGGTGACTCCATCCTCCTGGAGTCCCGGCAGAACCGCGAATACGAGGATTCCCACCAGGTAGATGGCGTAGAAAACGAGTCCTGGAGCGATCGAAAATTGCGCACCCATGAGGTGTCCGACCTCAGAGCGAAACAGATCGGCCGCGAAGAGTCGTAGCCACAGAGCTTCCGCGGCAAGCAAGATCCCGCCAGTTAGCAGATAGAGGAGTGGGATATTCATTCATGGTACTCCAAGGCGAGCCCTGAAGGCTCGGAAAGACGAGTTACTCTAATAACATGGACAAAGGCTAGACACAGTGCAAGGAACCTGCGTAATTAGTGAATATTTATTGGACAGGAGTGATACGGACATGCAGTTCGAAGCAATCCCTGAGGGCTCTTCAACACGCCTCGTCGAGACCGCGTTCTTCCCACTGACAGGCTTTCTCGGATGGCTGTGCTGGTGCAGGATCTATCCCCTGCACTCGCGAATTTTCAGCGACCTGGTCCATGCGATCGCGGCACGTGGGATCAGGCACGGTCTCGTGGCTTGTCCTTGGGTCTGACGCACCCGCGGATTGAGCTGACCCAAGCAGCTCCACTGAAACCGGACGGAGAGTGGGTCCTCTACTGGATGACCGCTTCTCGACGATTGGGCTGGAATCATGCCCTGGACCGCGCGGTTCAGACGGCACAAGAACTCGCGAAACCACTCCTCATTCTTGAAGCGGTCCGCTCCGGATATAGGTGGGCGTCCGACCGACATCACCGGTTCCTTCTCGACGGGATGGCGGAGCATTGGAACGCTCTCCGGGACACCCCGGTCGGGTACTACCCATATGTAGAACGCGGCCACCACGATGACCGAGGCCTGCTGTCGAGTCTGGCAGCCCTCGCCTGCTGCGTGGTGACCGACGACTCGCCGGTCCACTTCACCCGCGATCTCGTGAGCGCGGGCAGCAGGCTCCAGGGAGTCCGCGTCGAAGCCGTCGACAGCTGCGGGTTGCTCCCGATCCGGACCCCAGGGCGCACGTTTTCGGCCGCGTATCACTTTCGCCGCTATCTGCAACGAGAACTGCCCCGGCATCTCGGCGACGCTCCGAACCCCGACCCGCTCGCAGACGCAGGCCTCGTCCCATGCCCACCACTCCCGGACGACATCGCCGCACGTTGGCCCCCGGCCTCCCTAGAAGAACTCGAGTCCCACACCTTCCTTGTATCGCTACCGATCGACCACAGCGTGGCCGCGATCTCGAATCGGGGTGGCACAAAGCCCGCGACTGCTCGACTCCATCGTTTCTTGAACCAGTCGCTGTCGCGCTATGACTGCGATCGGAACCATCCAGACCTTGAGGCCGCCAGCGGTCTCTCCCCGTGGCTCCACTTCGGACACTTGTCAGCACACGAGGTCTTCCGTGCCGTCGCAGACCTCCAGAGCTGGAGTCCGCTGCGTCTATCCGAGGTCGCTGACGGACGGAGAGCCGGCTGGTGGGGGATGACGGTGGAGTCCGAGGCCTTCCTCGATCAACTCGTCACCTGGCGAGAGCTCAGCTACGGGTACTGCACGATGGTCCCGGACTACGACCACTATGAAACGCTCCCGGAGTGGGCTCGAAACACGCTTGAAGCCCACGCGTCCGACCTGAGGCCCTGGGTCTACGAACTCGACGAGTTGGAGAACGCCAAGACGCATGACGCACTCTGGAACGCCGCCCAGCGTCAATTGAGAAGCGACGGTATCGTGCACAACTACCTCCGCATGCTGTGGGGCAAGAAGATTCTGGAATGGACTTCCAGCCCGCAAGAGGCGCTCGAAGTCATGATCCACCTAAACAACCGCTGGGCGATCGACGGGCGGGACCCCAACTCGTACAGCGGGATCGCCTGGTGCCTAGGTCGCTTCGACCGGGGCTGGCCGGAGCGAGCGGTCTTCGGAAAGGTCCGCTCCATGACCTCGGACTCAGCGCGGCGGAAGATCCGCCTGAAGCGCTACCTCGAGGAGTGGTGCGGTCCCTGACGTGGGACAATGGACCCTGATAGGCGAGAGCGAACCGCCCCGGATCGCTTGCCCCGTCACTCGAAGTGATAAATCAAGAGCTAAAAAAGGGAAGATAAAAAAAGAGCCGCGATCAAGCCGAAACCTAAAAGGATACCGTGGCGGTCTTTCCGAGGACGTGACGGCAAATGGAGCGGGTGCGGGCTGGGGCCGAACCGGGAAATAATGGAGGCCCGTCCAGATCCCTGCGGACCGGGCTTCAGCCTGCGGGAGAAGTGACAACAGCCATGTCAGGCCACTGAGAAATGTGCCGACACCCGAAGGTCGGGTGACTTAGATGTTCGGCCGGAGGCGGCTCAGGTTAGAGCGCCCGACGGGGGAAACGGCAGATCTCCCAACCCGTCGTGTACCCAAACGCCGCTCGGGAGAGAATCCGCGGCAAGCAGCGAGGCAGCCCTACCGCCGATCAGGAGCGCAACGGACGGATCAAGCTGGTCACGAAGCGCGATGATCGCACGCTGCGTCTCGTCCAAGTGCTCGCGCCGAACAACACTGATCGCAACGGCGGAAGCCTCGACTCCCCGGGCAGCAGCCACGATCTCGGACACGGGAAGGTCCGTACCGAGATACTTCACAGTCCATCCCTGCAAGACTGCCGCAGTCGAAAAGATCCGTGCACCCAACCCATGTCGTTCACCGGGCAGCGTTGTAACCACCAAGCTGGGACCGTCCGGGGACCGTGATACGTTGATGAGGCGCTCGAGGACCTGATCCACCACCTCTGAGCCCAGATGCTCCTGTGCCGGAGACACTTCATCGTCCACCCACCCCTTGCCGATCCGCTCCAAAAGGGGCCCGACCACGTCACTCAGGAAGGTCTTCCCCCCCAGCGATAGCACTGCTCTCCAAAGCATCCGCTCCAGCCCTTCAGCGTCAAACGCAAGGACACGGGCATAGCCTTGCTCCACTTGCTCCGCTGGACCCCATGTGGATCCATCGGACGTACCCGGCGTGACGGCAACCCGATCTTCCATAAGGAGGGCCGTCGCGTCCTGCGGGGTAAGTGAAGCCACCATGCTAATCGACCGCCCCCCTTCCGTGAGCTCACGAAGTACGCCGAGCCTCTCGAGGTCGTAATCCGAATAAAGCCTTTGCCCTCCCTCCGATCTGGTGGGCTGCACCGCCTGGTACCGCCTCTCCCATGCGCGAATGGTTGCCGCAGTGAGCCCAGTGCGCTGAGCAATGACCCGTATCGGGTGGCGAGGCGTGTCGTGCGTGGATTTCATAGGCTAACAATAGCTTTCTGTTGAATTTCTGTCAAATATAATTGGTAGAATATCTTGACAATGCCGAACGTGCGCTTATTTTAGCTAAACAATAGTTAGACAACTATTTCGCAGCCTGGGCAAAACGCAACCCGCCGGGTCCGCCCCTCGCCAGGAATCGAAATGCGTATCGCGATCATTGGCAGCGGCGTCTCCGGACTCGTCGCTGCGCACATGCTCCACCACCATCACGACGTGACCGTCTTCGAGTCGCGATCGAAAATCGGAGGGCACGTAAGAACAATCGACGTGACGGGGCCCGCCGGTGAGCAGTTCGCAATCGACATCGGGTTCATTGTCTACAATGAGGTGAACTACCCGCTTTTCACGAGTCTGCTAAACAGTCTCGGAGTGGCGGGCCGTCCGTCCGAAATGAGCTTTGGCGTTCGCTCCGATCGTTCAGGGCTGGAGTACAGCAGTGCCAACGTGCGCTCGATGTTTGCTCAACCGGCAAACCTCATGCGCCCCGGCTTCTACAAGATGATCCGTGATATCCTGCGATTCCACCGAGAGGCACCTCCCGCGATTCGCAACGGGGCAGGTTCGATGTCGCTCGGTGAGTACCTCGTCTCGGCCGACTATTCACCTCGCCTCGCCACCGACTTCCTGAAGCCGATGGGATCGGCTCTCTGGTCCATCCCGCAGGGCCAAGTGATGGAGATGCCCGCCGAGTTCTTCGTCCGTTTCTTCGAGAACCACGGCATGCTGACGGTAAACGACCAGCCCGAGTGGCGCGTGATCGAAGGTGGATCCACTCGATACATCGAGGCCTTGGCGCAGCCCTTCCGTGACCGGATCCGGACGGGGACAGCCGTCAGGCACGTCAACAGAACTCTCAGCGAGGTCTCTGTAGACGGAGAGATGTTCGACGAAGTGATCTTCGCGTGTCACGCGGATCAGGCACTTAAGCTCCTTTCGGACGCCACGCCCGGGGAGCGTGAAGTGTTGGGGGCCTTGCCTTTCCAGGCCAACGACGTGGTCCTGCATACGGACACATCGGTTCTGCCCCGAGCACGGAAGGCATGGGCTTCCTGGAACTACCGCGTGGGTGCCACCGACGACGTCTCCGCGACCGTTACCTACAACATGAACCGCCTGCAGACGCTGGACTCGCCAACTACCTACTGCGTCACCCTGAACGACACGGCATCGATCGATCCTTCTTCCATTCTCCATCGGACCACATTCAGTCACCCCCACTTCACGCGCGACGGGATCGCAGCGCAGGCCAGACACGCGGAAATCAGCGGGCCGAACCGAACCCATTACTGCGGCGCCTACTGGGGCTTCGGATTCCATGAGGACGGCGTCCGCAGCGCTGTAGGCGTAGCGGAAAGGCTCGGAGGTGCGCTGTGAAGAGCTGCATCTACCGAGGGTCGGTCAATCATGAACGTGCCAGTCCGACGGGCCACTGTTTCCGTTACGACCTGTTTATGATGTACCTAGACCTGGATGAGCTCCCGGCTCTCTTCGATCGACACTGGCTTTGGTCAGCTCGCCGACCAGCCCCGGCGTGGTTCCGAAGGGAGGACTACCTGGGGACGGGACCCCTCGACGAGGCCGTGAGAGAGGAGGCCCAACGGCTTACCGGCATCCCGCCGATCGGGCCCATCCGGGTACTCACGCACCTTCGGTATTTCGGCTATGTAATGAACCCGGTCACGTTCTACTACTGCTTCTCCGAAAACGGAGATCGAGTGGACACGATCCTGGCAGAGATCACCAACACACCGTGGAACGAACGTCACACCTACGCGCTCCGATCGGAGCAAGGTGACACGTGCGGCACGCCCCATGAGTTCACGAAGGCGTTCCATATTTCACCGTTCATGTCGATGACACACGAGTACTCTTGGCGACTCAGCGACCCGGGAGAGCGGCTGCACGTGCACATGGAGAATCGGGAAGATGGGGAGAAGATTTTCGAGGTGACACTTCACTTGCGCCGACACAATATCTCGTCCGCGTCGCTCGCGTCGGCCCTGGGGTCTTTCCCCTGGGTGACAGCCCGAGTACTGGTCGGTATCTACTGGCAAGCTTTTCGCCTCTGGCTCAAGAAGACCCCGTACTTCGAACATCCGATCTCCCAGGGGGCAGACGCATGATCAGTGGAATGATCGAACGCACCGTTCGGGCGAAGATGACCGCACTCCCGCGAGGTCGGCTCACCGTGGAGTTGGACGGTTCCGTTGAGTCATACGGACCTGGCGGCCACCCGGAGGCCTCAGTCCGTGTGCGCGATCGTCGCTTCTTCAGAGCGCTCGCCTTCGGGGGACACATTGGAGCCGCGGAGTCCTACGTGCGCGGGGAGTGGGAAACGGACGACCTCACTGCCCTGGTTCGACTGTTCGCTGCCAATCGGAAAACTCTCGATGGTCTGGAGGCCGGACTTGCTCGGTTCTCCGAGCCCATTCTTACTGCGGCCCGCCTGCTTAACCGCAACACCCGGCGCGGCAGCGCGAGCAACATCCAGGCACACTACGACCTCGGAAACGACTTCTTCTCGTCCTTTCTGGATGAAACGATGACCTACTCCGCCGGAATCTTCCTGGAGCCATCGTCATCCATGAAGGAGGCGTCGATCGCCAAATACGACCGACTCTGCCGTCGACTTGGGTTGAGCCAGGATGACGACTTGGTCGAGATCGGGACGGGTTGGGGCGGCTTCGCGATCTACGCAGCATCGATGTACGGATGCCACGTCACGACCACGACGATCTCTCTCGAACAGCACGCCTTCGCGACCAGGCGAGTCGCTGAAGTCGGCCTCGAAGATCGAGTGACAGTCCTTCTGCGCGACTATCGAGATCTCGACGGCTCATTCGACAAGCTGGTTTCGATCGAGATGATCGAAGCGGTGGGTCACCAGTATCTCGACCTGTACTTCCAAACCTGCGCGAGGTTGTTGAAGCCTCAAGGGCTCGCGGCTATCCAGGCGATTACGATCCTCGAGGACTGGTACGATCCGGAGCAGCGGCAGGTCGACTTCATCAAGAAGCACATCTTCCCGGGTAGCTTTATCCCCTCCCTGGAGGCGATACGCGGCGCATCCATGCGCGCCGGGCTCGAACTGGCCGAGGAAGCAGACTTCACCTCACACTACGCGGAGACGCTGCGTCGCTGGCGGCTGCGATTCGAAGAGGATTGGGCGGCGATCGCCGCCATGGGATTCGATGAGCGCTTCCGTCGCTTGTGGGAGTTCTATTTCTGCTACTGCGAGGGCGGGTTCGACGAGGGCATCCTTCGCAGCAAACAAATCGTGTTGGGCCGTCCGGGGATTGTGGCCCAATGGCGGGGAGCGGTCGCGACGGACGTCACCAGCGCGGGCCCCACCGCCTTCTTGAACCAGTCCACGGCGTTGGAGCCCGCCCTATGATAGTGCTACTGCTACAGGGGTGGGGGTTGCTGGCCGTAGGCCTGGCAGTCCTATGGGTGCGGCAGTTGTACACCCAAGATGCGACCAGCGTAGACGTCGCATGGTCAGCGGGCCTGCTCTTCCTTGCGGGATTTTATCCCTGGTTCGTGGATGGAGACCTAGGACGTCGAGCACTGGTGGCGACACTGGGCGGACTCTGGGCCGGGCGGCTCGCTTGGTTCCTGTTCACGAACCGGGTTCGCGGGCACACCGAGGAAGACGGTCGATACCAAGCGATGCGTGCGCACCTTGGACCACGGGCCCCCGTCGGGTTCTTTGTCTTTTATCAGTTCCAGGCTGCCGTAGCCGTGCTCTTTTCGATCCCGATGCTCGCGGCCATGTCAGGAGGGGGCCTTGGCGTCACGGCCATGCTCGGCGTCGGTGTCTGGGTTGCGGCGGTTGGGGGTGAGTCAATCGCCGACGCTCAGCTGGCACGATTCAGAGCGGACCCAGCGAACCGAGGGCAGGTGTGCCGAGATGGCCTTTGGCGCTATTCGCGACACCCGAACTACTTCTTTGAATGGGTCCATTGGTGGGCGTACGTGCTCATCGGCGGAGGGGCGGTCCTCACGTGGGTCGGACCCGTTGCGATGATCGTCTTCCTCTTTCGGATCACCGGCATCCCTTACACCGAACAGCAGGCGTTGCGCAGTCGTGGCGACGCCTATCGTGAATATCAGCGGACCACGAGCGTTTTCGTGCCGTGGCCCCCCAGGGAGACATCATGAGAGAATCGATTGGAATCGACCTCGCAGAGCGTGGACTGATACCCCTTCCCGGCCTGCGGTTCGGTGTGCGACAACTGCTTCGCCAAAGAATCCAGGATGCCGCTGCGGGGCCAAACGTGGAGTCGTTCAAGCGAGAACTCGAAGGTAGTCCGCTGGCTATCGCAACGGACAAGGCCAATGAGCAGCACTACGAGGTTCCGGCGGAGTTCTTCGAGACCGTCCTAGGGCCGCGACTCAAGTACAGTGGAGCATTGTGGCCGGAGGGGACTGCCACGCTGGGCGAGGCAGAGAACGCGATGCTCGCACTGACCTGCGAGCGAGCCGACCTGCAGAACGGGCAAGACATCTTGGAGCTCGGATGCGGATGGGGGTCGCTCACGCTTTACATGGCAGAGAACTACCCGGACAGCCGGATCACCGCCGTTTCGAACTCGGCTCCGCAGAGGCACTTCATCGAGTCACGCGCACCCGACAACGTGCGTGTACTCACAGCCGACATGAACGACTTCCAGATCGACGAACGATTCGACCGGATCGTCAGTGTCGAAATGTTCGAACACATGCGGAACTACCGAGAGCTCCTGAGCCGGATCAGCGGCTGGATGAAGCCCGAGGCGCGCCTCTTCGTTCACGTCTTCTGCCATCGTGAGTTTGCCTACCCCTACGAAACCGAGGGAGAGGACAACTGGATGGGGCGGTACTTCTTCACCGGGGGGATCATGCCGTCGCTCGACCTCCTACCCCGGTTCGATCAGGACCTGGAAGCCGAAGAGCGGTGGGCCGTGGACGGGATGCACTACAGCCGAACGGCGAGAGCCTGGCGTGAGAATATGGAAGCCCGCCGCGATGACGTGCTGCGGATCTTTCAAGAGACATACGGAAACGACGCGCACCGGTGGTACCACCGGTGGCGCCTATTCTTCCTCGCGTGCGAGGAGCTATTCGGATACAGAGCGGGCTCAGAGTGGCTCGTGGGGCACTATCGATTTGCTCCGCGTTCAACGTCCTGATCAGCTTCGAGTCCAGCGGAGGGTCCAAGAAGAGGCACCTCCTGCGATGTACCCAGATCGTTCACGCAGATCTCCAAGAGGTGTTTGACTTCTTCGAAGACCCGATGAACCTGGAACGCATCACCCCTTCCTGGCTCCATTTCCATGTGCAGTCGGTCTCCGATGTCCCAATGCGCCTCGGCACAAGGATCAGCTATCGACTCCGATGGCAGGCCTTCCCCATGACTTGGCGCTCCCGGATTTCGGACTACGAGCCTGACTCCATGTTCTCGGACGAGATGCTCAGCGGCCCCTACCGACGTTGGTATCACCGCCACTACTTCGAAAATGTCGAGTCGGGTGTCCTCATGACCGACCTCATCGAATATGAGCTTCCGCTCGGCCCGCTCGGCGAACTCACGCACTCACTCGTCGTGCGATCCCAGCTCAAAGGCATCTTCGAGTTCCGACGGCTCGCGATCGAACGGATCTTCCCTGCCTCTCCCAATCTCCCTCTCGCTCAAGGAGATACCGACTCCCCCGCCTGATCCTACTCTGGGAGTTGTGGGGTCAGTTTCCATCGATTGCGTCGGTAGAACTCGCGCGCTTGCCTTATCTCACATTTCCCTGCTTCGTTCGATGATGGTCCCCGGCAAGAGCTGACTGGCCCAGACCACGGCACACCCGTTCATGAAATTTGGAGTCCTGAGATGCGCGCCTTGTGCTTACTCACAAGCTGTCTGTTCGTGGCAGCCTGCGAGATGCCAACCGAGCCCCCATTCGTCCAGCAGCGCTGGATCTTACCACTGGATGGCATCACCCTCGAGCAGGACGAGTTGCTCCCCCCCGACGTGACGATCGTCGGCGATCTGTACAATGTGGCAATCGACCCGGTCTCTAGTTCCCAGTCTCTGGGGGACCTCTGTCCAGAGTGCGTTTCCACCGGGTTCCCGGTTCCGGTACCCGCGTACCAAGGACAGGTAACTTCATACGCCCGGCTGCCTAGGGATGTGCTCGCCGCAGAGGTCCAGAGCGGGTCTGTCGATGTTACGATCAGCAACAACCTCTCGTTCGACCCGATCGCGGGGGGAGGGAGCATCACGATCACGGTAACGAGCGCCTCTGGCGGTGCGGTGCTAGGAACCCTCGTTCTGGAGTCCCCCGCAGATGCGCTTCCGCCTTCGTCCAGCATAGTGCGCACGTTGACCATACGAGCCGGAAGGTTAGCCGGCGCTATTAAGACCCGCGTTGACGTCGATAGCCCCGGGACCCAGACAGCCACAATCGATATCACGGACGATATCAGTGTCCGTGCGAATACGACGTCCCTACTGTTGAGCGAGGCTACGATCGACGTGGACGGGCTTTCAACATCCTTCATCGAGGATACCCTGGACACGGAGGACCTGGACGGTGCCCTGACCGACGCGATCGTCAGCGGCGCGGTCGTAATGAACGTGACGAACCCGTTCGGGCTCACCTTCTCAGGAACACTCGTCATTGGAAGCGTCGTCAAGAACCTTACGGTTCCAGCCGACGCGACTTCCACGGTTTCGCTGATCTACACGGGGGACGAACTCCGCTCGTTTCTGGGCTTCCCCGACATCACACTTTTAGGTGAGGGTACGCTCGGGGGCAGACGGGTGACGGTCTCAGCCGACCTTGACTTCATCATCAAGCCGTCGCTCGACGTGGTCATCGAGCTTGGAGGTTGATGGCATGAAGACGACGCGAAAGGCTCTGATTCTCTCCGTGCTCAGTCTTGCTGCCGCCATGGGCACGGCTTCGCAGGGCAATGCTCAGGTCACAAATGCCAGCGCTTCGACCTTGGCTCTGGCCGGCAACCACACTGCATCAGTTCGCGGATTCGGCGCTATCAGCGTGAACCCGGCAGGCCTCGCGATGCCTGGTTCAGGCTTCAGCCTCGCTCTCTTGTCGGGGGGAGGACGAGCGGGATTCGCCCCCGTCACCTTGTGGGATTTCGCCGAGTTCCAAGGCGCACTCGTTCCAACGTCCACCAAAGAGGCTTGGCTCAGCAAAATCATAGCCTCCGGTGAGGAGCAGGGCTCCGTCGGTGCCCAAGTCACATTGCTGGCCTTAACGGCTGGGAATCTGGGCTTCCAGTTATCGGCAACAGGGTCCGTAGATGCGACGATTCCGCCCGGTGTCGCCGAGGGCGTGCTGTATGGGAACGCGGGAAGGACCGGATCGGTCACCGACCTTTCGCTCACCGGCGCGACCCTCAAAGGCTTCGTGGTGAGCACGGCAGCTCTCAGCTACGCCCTTCCCCTGACAGACGCTCTAGCCCTCGGAGTGACCGGAAAATACATCCGTGGTCACGGTGTAGCAGTGGCTCGCAGTGTGGCCGGTGCGATCGAGAGCGGCCCAATTCGGGGCACGCTCGACTTCCAGGCAGCCACGACCTGCACCGATGACACGGATAGGCGGTGTGAGCAGGACTTCGCAAACGGCGGAAGTGGGTATGGATTGGACCTTGGAGTGATGCTGAACCTAGGTCGTATCACGCTAGGCGGGTCCATGCAGAACCTCGTCAACACGTTCGAGTGGGACACTAGAACGCTCAGCTATCGCCGGGGGGTGATCGACACCATGGAGGAGGAGGAGGAGGAGGAGGAGGAGGTTTCGTCTGCGAATAACTTCGACGAGCAGCTTTTCGCCAATGCTCCCGCCGACATGAAAACGAGTATCCGCGACTATGCCTTCCAACCCTCGTACCGGCTGGGCGCCACGCTCGACGTGACCTCCGCCTTGACCCTGACCGGTGATATTCACGGCGAACTAGGCGATGATGGAATCTCCCTAGGCCAACGCTCCCACGCCGGTGTAGGCGCGGAACTGCGGGCTGGGTTCGTCCACTTTCGCGGTGGTGTAGCCAAGATCACGGACGGAATGCAATACGGCGGTGGAGCTTCCCTTGTTCTCGGTCCCGTCAACCTGTCCGGGGCTGTGGGTCTGCAGCGAGGTGAAGAAAGGGAGACGGTTATGGGACAGTTTGTTCTCTCGTTCGGAAATCGTTGACCGGAGAAACCTCCTCTCGGGGTTGCCCCATGCCCACAGAAGGCCCAGGGAATGCTCTGTTTTGTCGCACAATTTTCGACTAAACGACCGAAACCCTACGCGCACCGGCGGCTGAGGGCAGTGAATCTCCGAGCGCTGCAGACCTTGATGGAAGTCGAACGGCGTTACGTCACTGGGCCCACCGTATCTAACGGCGGCGGCGGGGCGGAGCCTTGATCGCCTGGTACTGCTGAAGTGCAGCAACGACCTTGAAGTTGACCACCATGCGCCCGATCTCACGCGTGGCGAGCGTCGGGTCACCGGTCACGCCCGCATCTGGGCGTCCCCCAAAGCGATAGCGCCGATCGTTTCGAACGCCCTCGGCGAACACATACATCACGGCTGACGTATCAGTGATGCCCGCATGTGAACCGATGGTCTCCATGTCGTAGCCGTATTCGGCCCGCAGCCAAGCTCGGGAATACTCCTGACCCTTCTGGTAGTAATCGGTGAGTGCGAAGAGCTTGGTCCGGCCACCGTCCCACTCACCGTTCAGGCGCGTCGCGACTTCATCCATCCCGGCCTGATCTCCACCGCTGTCGGCGATGAAGATGATCTCGGTGAAGCCGTGTGACTCCAGACTCCGCGCTGCCGCCTCGAGCAGGTTGTTGTAGCTCGGTGAAGGGTTCGTTATAACCCCAGGCTTGTCTCCGAACCCCTCACGTTCGTAGCTGCCTTCGGGCACCCAGGCAACGGTCGGTGCAACGAGCACATCGCCCATCTCGCGAGCCATCTTTCCGGCAGCGAAGGTGATCACGTAGTTGTGCTTGCCCATTACCATGTGCGGGCCGTTCTGCTCCGTTCCCCCAATGGGTACGATGACCTTGGTCTTGCCCGCGGCCATCGCGTCGCGGATCTCGGTCCAGGTCATCTGCTCGATAAACGGGGCGCCGGTGTAGGTCTGCGCACCGAGCGTATCGGCCCCAAGGAAGGTCAGGCCGAGGGCAACGGCCGTGGTCACGGGAAGTCGTGTACGGATCATGGCTGTCCCTACCTGGAGGCGATGCTGGATCGAATCTGAGCGAGTGCGTTGTCGATCTTGATGCGGAGTTGGACCTCGCCGAGGGCCGCGGTCGCCAGGGATGGGTCCCCACTCACGCCGGACCCTTCGAAGCCGCCATCCGGTGCGGCTGCGTCCATGCGAACGTGATTCGGATTCACAAAAAGCATCTGTGACGTGTCCAGTAGGCCCGCGTGAGTCCCAACCTGGTCGACAGTGAAGCCCAGCGACCGCATGTGCGCGTTGATGTCTCCGTTACTCTTAGCATAGTAGTCACCGATGAAGTGAGCACGGACTCCGGTGCCCGCCCACTCCTCATTGAGCTGATCGGTCACGGCACTCATGCCACCCTGATTGCCACCCGAATCTCCGATGAAGGCGATGTCGGTGAATCCGCCCGCGGCATGGCTCTTCGCCGTATGAACCAGCAGGTCCCGGAACCACTCCTCCGGGAGCGTGATCGTCCCGGGCATTCTCATGTGACCGGTCGGCTCGTCGCCCCAGCTGCCTTCGGGCACGTACGTCATGATCGGCGAGACCAAAGTGTTGCCGAGCACACGCGCCACCTCGTCCATGGTGTACTCCATAACGTACCTGTGCTCACCCATCACCATGTGTGGACCCTTCTGCTCCGTGCCTGCGGTGGGGATGATGATCGTCGTGCCGCCGTCCGCTATGCGATCGCGGATCTCCTCCCAGGTCAGTGCCTCGATAAACACCGAGCTTGGTGCGGACTGAGCTGCGAGGGGGGCTGCCGACAGTCCCAGGAGGACCAGCGGGAAAAGCCTTCTTAGGTTCATTAATCTCATCTCCAAGGGGCCGGCTATCGAGAGGTTCCGGATCCTGAACACGCTGATACTGCGCTCGTCGGATCGGGCAAAGTCGACGACCCCAAAAGTCCGACACCATCGCGAAAGGGGCAAGCGGTGACGCACAGGGGAGGCCACGGAAGGCTCTCCTCTCGCGGTAAGCTCGGGAATCGGGTCGACACAGCTGGAAAGAAGTGCGCATTCGCATGACGACCAATCCCGAGGAACCGACGTTCACCATCCTGATGCTGGCGCGCGCGCCGCCGATGTTCTCGATCCACCAATCCTAGTGTGCAGGGCCACCGGGACGGGAGTCACGGTCCAAGACCGTCAGCGGAAACCGATCGAGACTATCTGAGATTTCGGCACCTCAAGAGGAAACACGAAACCCCCACCGCACGGACGTGCACCGGGGGCAACATGTTGTCCAATCCAGGGGGCCGGCTATCGAGAGGTTCCCGATCCGGCACACGCGGATACTGCTACGGCCACGGCAGCGGAATCTGGATCACACCCGTCCGCAGCGCTGGCACCTCGCCGAGCCTCAGGTACCGATCGATCTCACGAGCTGCCCGACCGCGGTGCGCTTCGTACCCTGCGTCCTCCCCACCGGCCGGTGCGTCGGTGAGGCTCTCTGCCAGCCGCCCCAGGTGTAGCACAGCCCCGTCCCGAACCTCCGACGTGGCCTGATCGTCGATGGCCAGCGTGAAGAGACCGTCGAGCACGGAGCGCTCCGCGGCTCGGCGGTACAGGCCCGTCGATCCCGCGCGGCTCCCGGCCGCACCCCACGTACCATCCACGAGCGTGCCCAGGACTTCATCGAGCGAAGGCAACTCTGCGTCCTGGCCGTGTAGCGCGACCACCCGGGCCATCCGTTCGCGGTGGAGCAGGTTGTCGACGACCTCCTGCGCGAAGCTCCGCGCGACTGCGAACGGGTCGAAGGCGGACCCAGCCGGTGATTCGATCCAGAGTGCATGCGACCCGACGGCCGGCGGTAGCGACACGCCCGCCGGATTGACCCATCCTGCCGGCTCGCGGAAGCCCGGCGGTGGGGGCGGGATGAGGGCGGGGATGTGGTCCGGCACTTCCAGCTCCTCAGGTGACAAGACCTGAAGCACACGCTCCAGCGCCTCTCGCTGGCGGGCGGCGGGGACGATCCGTGTCGGCTCCTGCCCGTCACCGCGGAGAGCGAAGCGGTACTGCATCCCCCCCACGTATTTGACCAACCCCTCCATCGCATAGCGGTGGTGTAGATAAACGTGCGCGAAGCGGGCGTTGAGCCAAGCGAGCGGCTCACCGGGCCGGACGGCGGCCTCGTCGAAGTGGCGAAGGGCTTCACGCCGCACCGTCAGGGCGCCATCGAGGGACTCGAACATCGTCTCCCCCACGACCCACCGGCTGACCTCCGCGTACGAGTTCGAAACGGCTCCGTCGGACATGGAGACATGCCCCCGGTCAATCGCTTCCTGCACGATCTCGGCGAGCCCGGCCGCCTCGGCCTCGGGTGTCGGGAACCAAGTGTAGGCGTAGCGGACGCTCAGCGTGTCGCTCCACCCGCCCCCCTCCCGGTACGCCTCGGAGATATCAAACCGACCCTGCCCGTCGACGTCGATTTGCGGGAACGGGTAGTCCATGACCGACGACCGGCCCTGGGCCGCGGCGATGAAGTTGTGCGGAAAGCCGATGGAGTGACCCACCTCGTGGGCCGCGAGCTGCCGCCGGCGAGCCATTGTGAACTCCTCAGCCGTGAGCTGTGGCTCCGTGCCCGTCGCGTCGTAGACCGGCATCAGCCCCATGTAGAGGTTGAAGTCGGTGTGGGAGCGGTGCGAGTCCATGCGAGGCATGCTGACCAGGATCTCTCCCGTGCGCGGATCACTGCGCCCACCACCCGTCGATGGGCCGGGCACGCTCCGGTTCACTAGCTGGACCACCGAGTAGCGCACGTCCATCGGGTCGGCGTCGGCGGGCAGGTCCCTCACCTGCATCGCATTGCGCCATCCAGCCGACTCGAAGATCTCGGTCCACCAGGCGAGGCCCTCCCGGTAAGCGGTGCGGTACGGCTCGGGGGTCGCCCGGTCGAGATAGAGAACGATCGGCTCGATCGGCTCCACCAAGTCGCCGCGCAGGTAGGCCTCGGGGTCGGTCGGTTCCAGGCGATAGCGGTTCGTGTAGCGCAGGCGATAGTCGCCGTCGAAGCCCTGGCTGTAGTCGTGCAGGACCGTCGAAGAGTTGCCCGTCCGGGGATCGAACGCACGCAAGGGCATCGGCTCGTCCGGAAGAGCCATGAAGGAATGGTGCTGCTCGAAGGTGATCGCGCGGCCGTCGGGCGCGTGTCGCGCCAGCTCCGGGTGCAGCGCATCCGAGGCGAATGTGAGCACCGTGCGGATCTCCGTGTTACGCGGATACGCGGCCGTGTTCGAGGCGTCGACGTACCCCCGATCCTGCTCCAGCCGGAGCTCACCGAGGCCGGCGCTACGGACCGTGCCACGCACGTCGACCACGTCGGCGAGCAGGAAGTCGGTCGCATCCACCACCAGCCGACCGCCCGTGGCGTCTTCGATGGGAAACGAGGCCAGCACCGACACCGGGAAGCCCTTCTCCACCCCTTCGATCTGACCGGCGTCCCCGTTGCCTGCCGTCATTATCACGTTGCGCTGAATCATCACGACACGCGGTCCGTGCCTCTCGAAACGCACCACCGCCTCATCTCCCCCGGCACCCCCATCCAGACCGAAGACGCGCGTTGAACCCAGCCCGGTTGCCAGCGCGTTCAGGTAGAGTACGTCCTGCCCGAGTGTGGGAAGTGTGAGAAGGACACGGCCGCTTTCCTGGTCGACGCTGACAGGCATGAAGGGCTGCTGGGCGTGGGCGGTCGTCGCGCTGGCGGCAAGCACGAGGGCAGCAAGCGCGAGGGTGCGTGCGGCGGGACGGCCGACGAGGGCGTGACCGAGGACTGGATGGACAAGACGCATCATCGACGTGGGCTCCGGGTGGCGTGGGGTGTGCCTGAAGGGAGGGGTCGAGCCGGTTAGGGACAACCCTGCCCGGGGGTTGGATCCTCATGACAGCTGGAAAGAAGTGCGCACTCGCATGACGACCGATCCCGAAGAACCGGTATTCACCATCCTGATACTGGCGCGCGCGCCGCAACTCGTGCCCACCTCGGCCGACTCCTGGCTTCAGCGCTCACGAATGGTCCGTGAGACTAGTGGAGTCCCGCATGCTCAGAATACTCTGCCTGGTGACGGCTGGTACCGCCTTAGACGCGGCCTTTGCCAGCACTATGGCATACGGGGTCCGTGTGGCTGGAAGCCCGTTCGGCCGGGGGAGGGACCAGAGCACCTGAATGTGGCAACGATAGAACTGCAAGAAGTGGTGAACCAGCCGGGTATCAAAACGGTGACGCCGAGGTAGCGGTGGGAGAAGGAACGCCTCCTTCGGTATTAGCCCGTGAAATCGAAGTCGAGGCTCCCCACACCCCACTCGGTAATATTCACTCGACGCTCCAGCCATCGACCCCGGAGGGTGTCGCCAACCCGAACGACGTGCGGCGCAGCCTCGAAGACAGGGGGGGTGAATTCCGTTCCACGGATCCGCCGGGCATAGATTAGTGCGCCGGAGGCGGAACGAACTTCGACGACAGGATCCTCCACCCCACGCACCCGCACGGTCGGGAGTGTTCCTGCAGGCCTCCGGCCGTCGCCGCTGTCGCGCGGCACGGTCATTGGCCAGCCATCATACTGTTGGGCCCCCGGCCCCTTGGGATCCACCTGCCGGGGCCAGCATTCGAGCTTGATCCGCTCCTCGGCCTTGTCGAACGTCACAATGCCGTACCCGGTCACCCGATCTCGTAGAATTGCGGGTTCCAAACCCGTTGCCCGCGGGTTCGCGGACGCATGGACCGTGACCCGGTTCCCGAACGCGTCAAAGTAGTCGCCAGTGTACTGCGGGCCTCCCTTCTCGAGTGGAGCCTTCCGGAGGCCGTGTGGCGGCCACCAGCGACGGGGCCAAATGTTGTTGAGCGCAGGCCCCGTGAAGCTGAACCCGGCATCGCCGAAGTCATCAAGTCCGTGCCGAACGATCGTGGCCAGATGCTGGTCTCCCGCGATGTGGAACGCTGCGCAGCGACGCAAGATCCGAAGCGCCTCATCGCGATGGGCTGCGGGCCAACCGTTCGAGTCCATGTCGGCCGCCAGCTTGTCTCCCTCCACGTACTGGCCGGGTCGGGGCATGGGCAGCGACGGCAGTACTGCCCCACTCATCGCGTCCTGCGGAATCGTGTGGACCGCCGCGAAGTTCGTCTGGGAGAGCGCGACCTTCATGTACGTCGCACCGCTCCAGTCCTCGGCCCACTCCTCCAGAAACGCCATCTGGCGTCGTCCCAAGAGTTCGGCGTTCGGCGGATCGCGGTGGTCGCGAACATCGAAGTCCGGGTTCTGGATCCAGCCGTTGAGGACCCGAGCCTCAGCGGGAAGGACGTTGGCCGGCGCCGACTTGAACTTGCGGTCCTCGAGAATCGCGAAGCTTACCCCCCCGTAGTCCCATCGTGTGTAGTACACATCGATGCCCTGCTCGACCGGGGTGGGATCGTAGGGGTCCGGAAGGTGGCTCGTCTGTGTCACCTGGACAGCGTTGACCCACTCGGCCGGCATCTTGTAGCCGCCCTGGTCCTGCGCTAACGCGCCCCACCCGTTTTCGGTCGGAGCGTGCCGACCCCCTTCGCCCCAGACGTTCCCGTGATAGACGTCGTGATCGTCCGGGATGAAGGCCACAGGCACGTGTCGGAAGAGGTCCCGATACGACCACCCGAACATGTACCACTTGTGGAGCATGTCGAGCGTGGCGACCTCGACCGAGTCCGTCTGGATTCCGAAGCCGCCCGATCCTTCGTAGAACTGATCGCCGAGGAACAGCGCGAGGTCCGGGCGATGCGCCAACACGTGCTCGACGACCTCACCGTCAGGGAAGCCGTGATCGGCGTTGCAGCTGAAGACCGCAGCTTTCAGAGGCTCCATCGCACCGGGCTCAGCCGCGATCGTGCCATGATATGTGAAGGACCGTGGACCACTCCCGAGCGGGACCTCCAGGCGCAGCCGATACTCCGCCGCGCTCCCGGCGTCCCACCCCTCCACTCGGAAACGCGCGGTTCGCGATAGTGGGTCGATCGAGGCTGCATCCACAGTCGTCCAAGAACCGGAAGACATGCGGACGTCCAGCCGACACCGTAGCCCCGGAATCTCTTCGATCGGGGCGAGTTGGGCTGTCAATTTCAAGATTCCGCGGTGCAGCGTATACTGCGCAAACATGATGGGCCCGAACGCAGCGTCCTGGTTCGCAACGAGCCCGGGCCCGGACAGGATCCAGCGGTCGAACACCGCGCCGGTTCCCGAACCACCCGGATCGACGTGGCTGAGAAGTGCACAGTTCCCGAGCAGCTCCGAAGACGCGACGTCACGCACGAATGTGGCCAACTCGGGTCCGCCAACATGCGGTCGGGCAACCAGCGACACCCGGGCGTCCTCTCCCACAGGGATCACCGTCACCTCCAGTAGTACACGATCCCTGCCCTGCAGCGCCGGCGCTGATCTCCGATCTCCGATCAGAAACGCTCCGGCCCCATCGACTCCAACGTCGAGGCCCACGCCGTGCACCGCCGCCGAGCGCACGTCTTCGACGCGTCCCTTCAGGCCGAGTCGAAACCCGGCCACGGAAGTAGCGTCGACTCCGGGCCCTGACCCGAACCGTATCACATCGACGGCGGTCGTGAATTCAGGTCTGGACACCGTGTGCGTCAGACAGTGCAGCGTGCGATCCCGGGCGCGAACCCCACAGACGAGCTGTCCTCCCCGCACACTCCAGTCCTGGAGTCGATTCCCCCAGTACTCCGGCCCAGCCCAGCGAACGTTTGGCCATTCGTGCCACTCGCTGGCGAAGCCGACATCCTGCCCTGCCACCGGTACCGACCGTATCAGCTGTTCGGACCCGACGGCCGCCAGCATGAGCAGCTTGAGGCTTTCGCGACGATCCATCAGGTCACCCTCCGGGCCGATACTGCGGGTTGAGTCGGGTCGGGACGAAGGCATCCGTGTCGGTCCACCAGAGCTCGAGCGCCGTCCTCAGTTCGTCCGTCAACTCGGACTCCCGAGCAGAAAGGTCATTCGCCTCGGACGGGTCGGCATCGAGATCATAGAGCTCCCAGCGGTCGTCCTCGAAGAAGTGAATCACCTTGTGACGTCCACGCCGGAGAGCGCTCGCGGGTGCCGTCCGCCATGCGCCCGGCACCGAGCGATCCGCCTCGAGGTAGGCCGGGAAGTGCCACATCAGATCGCGCGGGGCCGACTCTCCCGAGCCCGTCAGTGCCGGAACGAGACTCGCGCCGTCCGAGGGTTGGCCAGAGGGGAGGGGTGCCCCGGCCAGCTCCGCCAACGTCGGGAAGATATCGACACCCGTGACCGCCTCCGACGATATCGAGCCTGCCTCGATATGTCCGGGCCAACGGACGATTAAAGGCGTTCGGATCCCTCCTTCGTAGAGCATCCCCTTCGAGCCCCGAAGCGGCGCCATGGATGTCACCGGCCCGAAGCCCCCGTTGTCAGAGGCGAAGATCACGACCGTTTTCTCGGCCAAATCCAGTCGCTCGAGCGCATCGAGAATCCGACCCACGCCATCGTCCAGGCTCTCGAGCATCGCTGCGTAGGTCGGGTTCGCGTGCCCGTCTGCCGGAGCCTTGTCGCGATACCGATCCGTGATCTCCGACTTCGCCTGGATCGGTGTATGTACGCTGTAGTGCGAGAGATAGAGGAAAAACGGGTGGTCCTGCTCCCGCTCAAGGAAGCCAATACTCTCGTCGACCAGCCGGTCAGGCAGGTACTCACCTTCCTCACCCTGCCCGAGCCCAGGGATACTCTGATCCCCACGGGCGTAGGGGAAGAAGTAGTCGGGCGGCGCTCCGCGGGCGTCACCGGCGATCGACCAAGTGAACCCCTGATCGCGCGGCAGCGCACCCTCGCCACCCAGATGCCACTTGCCAACGTGCCCCGTCGCGTAGCCAGCCTCGGCCAGTACCTCGGCGATTGTCACCACCTCCAGGGCGAGTATCGTCTCGTTGTCGACCGGCACAAGCGCCCGCGCATAAGCGGGGCCCCGAGCCGCCGAGCCGACCGTGTAGATCCCTGTGCGCGGTGCGTACTGCCCAGACAAGAGCGCCGCCCTGCTGGGCGCGCAGTTGGGGGCGTTAGCATACGCGTCGGTAAAGCGCATGCCCTCCTGTGCCAGCCGATCGACATGGGGCGTTTCGTAGTAACGACTCCCTTGGACACCAAGATCTCGCCACCCAAGATCATCCGCGTAGATCAGGACGATGTTTGGGGGAGCAGTGGGCGGCGGAGCAAAAAAACACCCAGCGCAGGCGAGCGTGACAGCGAGAGCGCCCACCGGCCGCATCAAGATCAGGTCATACATAGGACCTGGTTGCCAAAGATAAGGACGCGGGAAAGTAAGGTTGTGCAAGGGCCACCGCACGACGAAGTGGCGAGAACTGAGCGGGGACACTCACTGCTGCAGGGTTCCCTATATATGTCTGCCGGCGCGTCGCGCAGGATCCGGCGAAGGCACGCGTGGTGTGCGCAACGGACGACCAAGCCGGCGACGGTCCTACTGCCACTTCGCCCCGTTTTCACCCGCCCAGGCGGCGGGTCACGACGAAGCGGGTGCCCTCTGCGTTCACGTCGTACTCCGGGTTGTATGACGTCATCATGTTGTCCGCGCCCATCCCGACCTGCTGGCCGGTGAAAAGACGTTTGGGCTCTTCAAACGTGAAGCCGCCCTCGTCGCTGAAACGCGCGACCAGCAGGTCGTTCCCCTGCCAGAAGAAGAGCTCGCCGTTGCTCCACTTCGGCCACGTGCCACCGTCGGTCGACACCTTCCACCTTGCGTCCGAGGCCGGGAAGGTCGAGACGTAAATCTCCATCTGGCCGTCCTGGTCCGACTGGTACGCGAGGAACCGGCCATCACGAGAGAGCCTGGCCAGCGCTTGGATCCCATCGTCGCCGACGACCACCTCGGTCTCCCCCGTCACGACGTCGACGGACCAGAGGTCACGCGCCTGCGTTTCGGGGTTGTTGGTATGGAACACGACCGTCGAGGCATCGGGTGTCCAGGACGGATACCACTTGTGCATGCCCTCGCTCACGATCAGCGGCTCATCTCCACCCGTACCGTCCGCGGAGCGGATAAACAGGTCCGAAACGCCCTCGGGTTCCTGGATCGAGTACGCGATCCGTGACCCATCGGGGGACCAAATCATGTGGCGCTCGAACCCCTCGTTCGACGTGAGCCTCGCGCTCCCCGTGCCCTCCAGGATGTAGAGGTGGTCGGTCTCGCCCTCGACGGCTCGCCCGCGCACGGCTACCCGCTCGCCGTCCGGCGAGATCGACGGGTCGAGAATCGAGTTCATGCGCGGGCCGATCGACTCCAGCACGGTACCCGACCGGTCGACCCAGGCGAGTTGTTGATTTGTGTTGGACGCGACGTCGTCGGGGGCGTCTCCTCCGCAGGCCCCAAGTCCAAGGAGGAGAAGGGTCGTGGGGACGAGACGCGCTGGGAGGTGTGGCTTCATGGTCTCTTTCTCGATGGAGGGTGACGCGGGACCGCA
>JAPKBW010000027.1 GCA_028823235.1 Longimicrobiales bacterium
CGAAGCAGCTTCAGCGAATTCTCCTAGTAGGTGACGAGATTTCGCTTGTCGGCGTCGATGAAGACGAAGTCGAAACTCTCCCCTGGTGCCCCTCGTCGATGAGCGCATTGAGCGACTGAGCGGCTGGCCCAGGTCGAAAGATGACCTTGTCTCCGACACCCGCTTCAGCCCAGTAGCGGCGGCCGAAGGACGGCCACTCCTCGTCGATATCCAGGGCGATGAACTCCCCGTCTTCCGCCAGTCCAAGCGCGATGCAGAGGGCGCTGTATCCGGTGAACGTGCCGACTTCGAGAGCCTTCTTCACGCCCATCGCACCCACGAGAAGCGTCATGAACTGACCCTGCTCGGCACTGATCTACATTTGGGCGTTTTCGAGCTTGCCAGTTTCCTCACGTAACCTCTTGTGGATGTCCGTTTCACGGACCGCCACGTCGAGATAGTAAGCGTAGAGATCTTCGGTCAGCGTCGTCGTCTGTCGACTCATTGCAACTCCGTTTCCAGAATACGCCAACAATAGAAGGCAGCGGCGCTGCGCCAAGGGCGAAACGGCTCGCCGAGCGGCTCCATTGCCTTGGCCGTGGGCGGCTTCTCCAACTCATGGGCTTTCCCGTAGCCCGCCCGCACCCCGAGGTCCCCGGTCGGCCAGATATCGGCGCGATAGAGCCGAAACATCAGATACATCTGCGCGGTCCACTCGCCGATCCCCCGGACCTGGACGAGCCGCCGAATGACCTCTTCGTCCGACTGCTCTTCGAGATCATGAACCTCCACCTCGCCCGATCGAATCTTCGTCGCTAGGTCTCGAATGGCGGCCAGCTTGTTACCCGACAGCCCGGCCTTTCGGAGTGTGGTCTCCCGCAACCTCAGCACCTTAGCCGGTGTCACGTCTCCTTTGAGTGCCTCGCAGAATCGACCGTGAATCGTCGCGGCGGCCGCACCCGCCAGTTGCTGATAGCAGATGGTTCGAGCCAGGTAGTAGAACGGCTCCTCGGTCATCTCGATGACCCTCACCGAACCGATCTTCTTCACCCAGGAACCCATGACTGGGTGTTTTCCGAGTGCACGCCGCCCCCCCGTCCAGATTGTACTCCTGACTGGATCCTGTGGAGTGTAGGTGGCCATCGCAGCTCAGTTGGAGTAACGGGGCCCTCAAGCTGGCCGGTCGAACACTCCTCGTCCAATCCCCTGTTCAGTTCGCCCTAGCTCGCCCGAAGCGTCGCAGTCGGATCCAGTCTCGTAGCCTGACGAGCCGGGATCACATTGGCGATCAATGCCACCGTTCAAGGGAGCAGCGGCACCCACACGAAGGTCACCAGGTCCGCCGCGCTGATCCCAAACACCATGTTTTGAAAGTGATTACTTCGGCACAGCCATCCAGATGAGGACACCGAGTACGACGAGCTGAATACAAATGAACGGCATAACCCCTTTATAGATTGAGGTCGTGGGAATGTCGTCCGGTGTGACTCCTCGCAAGTAGAAGAGCGAGAAGCCGAATGGAGGCGTCAGGAACGACGTCTGGAGGTTCACCGCCAGCACGATTCCCAGCCATGTGAGGTCGACACCGAGGATCGCCGCCGCCGGCACGATGAGCGGTACGATGATGAACGCGATCTCGAAGAAGTCGATGAAGAAGCCAAGGATGAACACGACAAGGTTCACGACCAACAGGAAGCCGAGCGCTCCACCAGGAATCCCGGTGAGCATGCCCTCGATCCAGATGTCGCCGTCGAAGCCTCGGAAGACCAGCGCGAAGGCAGTCGACCCGATAAGGAGGAAGACGACCATGATCGTCAGTCGACTGGTTTCCTCCATCGCCCTCTGAAGCGCATCGAGTGTCAGCGATCGGTTCATCAGTGCCAGTACCATCGCGCCGACAGAGCCGAGCGCACCTGCCTCAGTCGGCGTTGCGACGCCAGCGAAAATGCTCCCGAGAACAACCAAGATCAGAGCAAGCGGCGGTATGAGGGAAACGATGACCCTCTTCAGCAGCTCGACCCCCGACACCCGCATCTCCATCGGCAAGGCCGGGGCCACCTCAGGCTTCAGGTATGCAATGATACCGACGTACAGGGCATACGAGATCGTGAGCGCCAAGCCGGGAAGCATCGCCGCCCGGAACAGACTGCCAACCGGCACACCCATCTGGTCGCCGAGGACGATCAGAACGATCGACGGCGGAATGATCTGCCCCAGAGTACCCGATGCGGCGATGGTGCCGAGCGAGAGCTCGTCCTTATATCCGTTGCGCAGCATGACGGGGAGCGAAATCAGCCCCATGGCGGTAACGCTCGCCCCCACCACGCCGGTCGCGGCAGCGAGCAGCGCGCCGACGAAGATCACCCCAATCGCAAGCCCCCCCCGGAAACGCCCAAACAGGAGGCCAATCGTCTCCAGGAGCTGTTCGGCAAGCTTCGACTTCTCGAGGATCGTCCCCATGAAGATGAAGAACGGCACCGCCAGGAGCGTGAAGTTCGACATCGTCCCGAACGTTCGCTCCGGCATCGCAAAAAGGAGCGGCAACGGAAATATGTCGAACGCGGCACCGATGAGGGCAAAGATCAGAGCTGTGCCACCGAGCGCGAATGCGACCGGATAGCCGGTGAAGATCATCGCCAGAACGGTGACGAACATTGCGGGGCCCCAGAAATTCATGAGTGGGCCTCCAGTTCATCTTCATGGTGATCGAGCGGGGCGGTCGTCCCCCGGATCACGTCGACCTGCTTCACCATCTGACTCATCGCTTGGAGCAGGAGCATGACAAACGAGAAAATGATCAACGCCTTAATCGGATACCTGGGCAGGCCTCCAGGGTCGGGCGACATCTCTCGAATCGACCACGATGTCCGCACCGCCGGATATGACACATAGAGCATCATCACCGAGAAAGGGATCAGGAACAGGATCGTCCCACACAGGTCGATCCACGCCTGCGTTTTCGGCTTCATGCGTTCGTACATCACGTCGACTCGCACATGCACGTCATGGTTCAAGCCGTACGCCGCGCCGAGCAGGAAGATCAGGCTGAACAAATACCACTGGGCCTCCGTGGCTGGCGTGAGATTCAGCGTCCACTGCTGTGATCGCGCGAAATACCGCACGACCGCGTTGATCGCGCCGATCATCACCATCACAAGTGTGAGCCAACGAATGAACATACCGATCCGGTCGTTCAGTCCGTCGATGGCGCTCGAAAATTTCCGAAGTATTTGCATCCGCAGATTTTGTGGGCGCGGCTCACGCAGGGCAAACGTGGATTCGCGTCAGAGGGGCAAGGTTTGGACGGGGCGGAGCGCTCCGAAACATGACAGTTCAACCGGCCAAATCGCTGTACCGCATGTTGCGATCAGACTATGACGACCTAATCGGCATTACAAGAGGTAGCCGCCATCTACCGGAATCACGGCGCCGGTGATATGGCGAGCCACCTCAGAACAGAGAAAAAGCACGACGCCAGCTACGTCCTGAGGGTCCCCGAGACGGCCCAGAACCGCCTGCTCACGAGCCTTGTCGAGAACCTCGGAAGGCACCCCATCTGTGAGCCGGGTCGTCCGGATATACCCGGGAGCAACCGCGTTCACGTTGATGTTTCTGGACCCCAACTCAACTGCCGAGCTTCGTGTGAGGCCAATGAGTCCAGCCTTCGACGACGCGTAGTTCGAAATTCCGAATTCGGAACGGATGCCGTGCACGGACGTGACGTTCACGATCTTTCCATACTCCTGCGCCCGCATGAACGGGGCGACCGCGCGAGTGAAGAAGAAGACCCCGTCTAGGTTCGTCCGGACGACGGCCTCCCACTCGTGATCCTCCATATGCCATATCGCACGGTCACGGCCGATCCCCGCATTGTTCACCAGAATCTGAATTCCACCGAGTTCTTCCTGGACCTCGGCGACGAAGCTGCTCACGTCCCGGCTGTCTCGGACGTCGCAGGAACGGAACAACACCCGCACCTCCATCTCGCGAAGCTTGCGGGCGACCTCCTGCGCATCGAGCCGAGCTTCCGAACCGGTATCCAGGAAGCAGAACGCGACGTGGCACCCGCAGCGAGCTAACTCCAGCGCTACCGCACGCCCAATCCCACTCGAACCGCCGCTTACGATCGCGACCTGGCCCCGGAGGTTCGCGCCTTCGAACAGCGC
Source organism: Longimicrobiales bacterium (assembly GCA_028823235.1). Taxonomy (NCBI): domain Bacteria; kingdom Pseudomonadati; phylum Gemmatimonadota; class Longimicrobiia; order Longimicrobiales; species Longimicrobiales bacterium. Next base: position 4,146 of record JAPKBW010000027.1, read on the forward strand.
CTGCGAATGGGTCTCGGCACCCACCTCGTCGAGTAGCGCCTCGACTGCGCCATGCATATCTGATTCCATGGCCGACAGGCTACTCCTTTTGTCAGGCCCGGCGCAAACGAGCTCAGTCAGTTCGGCAGAGAGCCTCGATCTCTTTTACCGTGAGCGTATGATCCGTCTGCTTCGCCGCACGGAAAATTCGCTCGCAAAGCTCCCCATCTTCCGGATCGTGTCCGTGCTCACGCAGCCAGTACTTCACGTTCGAGAGTCCTGACATCGGACCGATCTCGATTATCTGCTTTCGCCCAACCATCGAGGCGGGAATCGCCGAATAGATCCGGTCGGCGAGCCAGTTATCGCCCTTGGCATGGGCCTTCACGATCGCAGCTGCGTGCACACCGGTTCCCGTGCGAAACGCATCAGAACCGAAAACCGGATAGGAATGCACCAGCGGGACCTGACACGCCCGTGCGGTCAATTCGCAGTACTCTGCCAGCGGTGTCAGGTCACCGTCGTGAAGCCCCATCAGTTTCAGATTGACGAGCAGTAGATCCATCTCGGTGTTGCCCGACCGCTCTCCGATCCCGAGAGCCGTGCCGTGTACGCGATTAGCACCGGCTCGAATCGCGGCGAACGTGTTCGCGAGCCCGAAGCCGCGATCCCGGTGACCGTGCCAGTCGACCGTCACGTTCTCTCCGGAAGGCTCAACGATCTCCTCGATGACAAATCGAATGAGATCTCTCGTACCTTCCGGTGTTGCGTGCCCGACCGTGTCCGCAACACACAGCCGTCGCGCGCCCCACGCGATGGCGTGCCCGTATAATTCTTTGAGGACTTCCGGCTGCGCTCGGGTCGTATCCTCGGTGACCATCATGACAGGGAGCCCTTCGGCAACCGCGAACGTCACCGCCTGTTCCGTCACCCGAAGCATCTTCGCGAGCGTCCAATCCTCAGCATACTGCCGGATGGGCGAACTTCCGATGAAGGTGCAGGCCTCGATCGGTATCCCGACCTTCTGGCTGATCGCAGCGATGGGCGCAACGTCCGCGACCACCGTTCTTGCCGCGCAATTCGGCCGAATGGACAGACCCGCGTCGACGATCTCTTGGGCTAGCGCGGTCACCGCCTCGACGGCGCGTGGACCGGCACCCGGAAGGCCAATATTCGCCGTGTGGATCCCCAGCTTCTCCATCAAGTGAAGCAACCGGATTTTGTCCTCGATCGACGGGTCCACGACTGACGGGTTTTGAAGGCCGTCTCTCAAGGTCTCGTCGTCGAGTTCTACCCCGCGTACGGTCGACCAATCGAAGGAGGATTCAGTCTCGTTCCAGTCGTGAATGAGTGCTTGCTCGTCCATGCTCCTCGCTTTTGCGACAGTCTGAGTTACGGGTGGCTTTTAACATACTCCGCAGGCCCTCTGGGGTCATGTCGGACAGCCTTCATAGGGGCTTCTCTCCAACCTACACCCACTGGCACAGAGCAGAGCCTCTCGCTCCCTTGGCCTCGAGAGGAATGGAGACAATCCGCAACCAGCCGAATCGTGCCCTGTGATGCAACGAATGGATGAGATCACCGCCCATCGGCGAGTGTCGGAAGCTGTCGCTCGGATTCGCAGCACCGACGAAGCAACGCTGTGTGATCAGATCGAACTCTCGGAGATTCCCGCTCCGCCCTTCGGCGAGTCTATGCGGGCGCAGGCAATGGCCAAGCGCCTTGGTAAGGCAGGGCTGTCCAATATCCGGTCGGATGCCGTCGGAAACGTTCTGGCGGAGCGTAATGGCTCGACGGACGACGCCCCTCTGGTCCTCACTGCTCACCTCGACACCGTCTTTCCTGAGGGCACGGACGTCTCGGTCACGCGGAAGAGAGATACTTTGAGCGGGCCAGGGATATCCGACAACGCACGGGGACTTGCTGCCCTGCTCTCTGTGGCACGCGCGCTCGAGAGCTGCGGTATCACCACGCAGGCCTCCCTTCTCTTCGTGGCCACCGTCGGCGAAGAAGGGAGCGGCGACCTGAGAGGGGTAAAGCATCTCTTCAGCGCTGACGGAGCTGCAGTCGGAGCTGGTGGGTTCATCTCTCTGGATGGGGCGGGGCTCAACCGAATCGTGGTCCGGGGCCTCGGCTCTCGTCGGTATCGGATCACCATTTCGGGGGCCGGAGGTCACTCGTGGTTGGATTGGGGGGCGCCGAACCCGATTCATCACCTGACCGAGCTGGGCAGGAGGCTCACAGAGATCGGACTCGAGGTTGAGCCACAATCCACACTCACAATTGCGCGCATCGGTGGCGGAAAGAGCATCAACGCCATCCCTCAGGAGGCTTGGCTCGAGATCGACACTCGGTGCACCGACGCCGATGTGCTCGAACGGCTTGGTGACCACATCACTCACATCGCAAACGAAGTCGCTGCGGCCGAACCCGCGCTTTCCGTGTCGCGGACGGTCATCGGCGACCGGCCTGGTGGGATCACCGACCCCCGGGCGCGCCTCGCTCGCGCAGCGATCGACGCGACGCGCGCGATTCACCGCAACCCCATCTTGGCCCTGTCGTCGACGGACGCCAACGTACCGATGGCCGCCGGGGTCCCCGCCATCACGATTGGCTGCGGAGGAGAAGCTGGCCTCGCGCACACGACGGACGAGTGGTATCGGAACGTCCACGGCCCCGAAGGCGTCATCCGAGCACTCTACACTGTGCTCGCGGCTGCCGGGGTCACGAACTAAGCCAACGCCGCTCAGCGGCGGCCGTGGCTTTCAGCGAAAGATCCGCCCAGCGGACCCTTTGCTTCAGCTCGCTCCCGTCACCACGGAGTGATCAGTCACCAGAAGCCTTCCCGATACATCGGACAGCGACGAGTTACCGCCGATCAGCGAGTGCTGGAGACGGACCCGGGTCAGCTCGCTGCTCGCGCCAACAACAGTGTGCTCAAGCTCCGAGTCTGTAACCGTCGTCCCAGTCTCCAGCGTCACGTTCGGTCCGATTTTGCCTCCGCGGACGGTGACGCCAGCCTCGATGCGGACCGGCTCGACGATCTCTGCACCCTCAACGGACGCTCTCTGGTCGACCCCACCATGCCCGATCTTGAGCAAATGCTCATTCGTTTCGAGCAACGTCTCGGGCTTCCCGGCGTCCCACCAACCCTCGACCGGGGCCGTGATGAGCCCACTGCCTTGGTCGACCATGTACTGGAAAGCGTCGGTCAGGTAGAACTCACCGGATGGCCCTGGATCGACGGAGAGCGTGTGACGTACTCCTTCGAAGAGGAGTTCGTGATCACGGATGTAGTACAGTCCGATATTCGCCAGCTTCGACACCGGCTCACTCGGTTTCTCGACGATCTGCTTCATGGTGCCGTCCTCGTTCGTGACGATGACGCCGTATCGCTGATAGTCCTCGACTTCCTTCGCCCAGATGATCGCTCCGTACTGAGCGCCCAGCGTCTCAGTGAGGCCGTAGTCGACCTCGAGCACTGCATCGGCAAAAATGATGAGGACGTCCTCATCAACGAACGGTTCGGCCAATGCGATCGCCCCCGCCGTGCCATCCTGGACCTCCTGCACCACGTAGTGGCCGGTGATCTGAGGATACTCCGTCTCGATCCACGTCTGCATCGTGTCGCGTAGATGGCCGAGGATGAAGACGACCTCGTCTACGCCAAGCTCGAGCAGATCGTCGAGGATATAGGCCAACACCGGCTTGCCGGCGACCTTGAGCAGAGGCTTGGGTGTATTGTGCGTGTGGGGACGAAGACGGGTCCCCTTCCCAGCCAAAGGAATGACGGCTTTCATCGGTAATCACATGGTTGTGGCGAGCGGGGGTCGAGCGCGCCAAACTATAACTTTAAGTGTGCGGCCAGATAAACGGGAATCGACGCACCCCAGGGCTGAGAGCATGAAGACAACACTGACAATCACTACGCTCGCAACGATACTGGCCGCCTGTGCCACTCCTGCCACCAGTAGTCCACCACCCCCACCTCAGGAGGCTGTCGGCGAGAGCTGGATCCAGATCAGCGGTGCCGCTGCTGTGACCGTGGCCGCGGATCGGGCGATGGTCAGTTTCACCATGAAGACGCGAGCGAGCGATGCGAGTGAAGCGGCTGGCCAGAACGCAGATGCCATGACGGCCGTCCTCGACGCAATGCGCGCGGCTGGCTTCAACAGTCTCGAGATCGAGACGTTCGGGTACGCCCTGAATCCCGAGTACTCGACCACGAACAACCAGCGAACCCGCGAAATCATCGCGTACACGGTGCACAACAACGTCCGTACGACGATCGAGGACGTCGACGTAGTCGGTCGGCTCGTGGATACCGCGATCGAATCAGGAGCCAATCGTGTGGCTCAGATCTCATTCTTCGCCGCGGATACAGAAGATGCACGTCGTGAGGCTCTCGCCATGGCGGTCCAGGGCGCTCGCGAAGAGGGTGAGGTCATCGCGTCGTCACTGGGTTACGAGCTCGGCGCCCTCTCGAAATCAATGGCGGGGCGAATCGGATCGCACCTCAGTTCTATTCCGATGTTCCGGCCATGAGCCGTGCGGCGGCCACCCCGATCGAGGCCAGAGATCAGTCGATATCAGCCAACGTTTTCATTCGGGTTGCCCTCGGACAGGAGCTCGGTGATTGAAGGGGGTCTTGAAAGGGTTCACCGAAAACCAGGCGTCCACCGATCTGCATGGTGAAGATCCGCGCCTGAGAGGTCGTACCTACGCGATCCCGTTCGAAGCCGTGTGGCAGGCATCGAGTCGTCTGGGTGGTGGCGGGCTCCGCGGATGGAGCATCGAGAGCTCGGACGACCAGCGAGGCGTGATCTCGGCACACGTTTCAGGAGGGCTGATCTCGTCCGAGGTCACGGTCAGAATCAACATCGGGCTGGATGCGAACGCACAGACACGTGTAGACCTCGCCGCGACCTCTAGCACCGAGCGTGGTGACTTCGGTAGATCCGGCCGACTGATCGCCCGCTTCATGCGCCGGCTCGACGAGAAGCTACAGGCGCGCCCCGACCAGATCTGGGACCCCAGAGACCCAACACTCTTCGAGGAAGCGTCATGAGGTACCCCTGGTCCGTCAGCCGCAGTCGATGGGTCCGGCCCTACGGCCCAGTACTGGTCCTCCTCGTCACTACTGCTGGAGCCTGTGGGCTGCAAGAAGAGACAATCCCTGACGGCTCCGAGGAGGCCGGTCAGCCCGCAGACGCCGGAAATTCCTCGTTACGCTTCTATGAACGGAACATCGTGTTCGCCTCAACGGAGGGCGACAGTGTGTTCATTGTTCCGTGGATGATACAGGCCGTGGAACTAGCCGATTCAGTGAGGCGGGAAGCCCGTGGGTGGCTCACACGGGGTGGCGTCTGGGATAGATTCCTCGCCGAGAGATGGACAACACCTCCCACCAGAACTCCCTCCCGCATTCTTCCACACCAGGGCTTGAGATTACTCGTTCGAGATGACGACGCGATCGACGGCATCGTGTTTGAAGAGGGTGTGCGCAATCTCGAAATCATCCTGGGTGAAGTCAGAACCACTTGGACGGGAGCACGCGGCGGATCGTTCGAGGTACTGACCGGATCAGCCTACCTCTCGGACCGGCGGATCGACGGTATGGTGCTCGACATGGCACGCGCATCAGCTGCTTCTGAAGCTCCCGGAGGCGACTGGGCATTCTTGCTGTCCGGAGACTCGGCGCAGTTCGTCTTCGCGGCCGATCGCGAGCACGGCGGCACGGTCGAGCCACTGTACCGGGGCTGGGGACGGGGGGACGCTGAACTTCAATGGCCGGAGGTTCGGGTGGACTGGCGCAAAACCGAGGCATTTCCACCTGCTCGCCGAGATATCCCGGTGGAATGGCGATTCTGGACATCAAACGAGGCCTTGGAAGGAGACCTGGAGGCCGTCTCGGCAGAAATACAGCCAGGCGTAGGGCCAGGGCCACTGCTCCCGGTTCGCGCGTTGTACGAAGTGATCGGGGAGGTTCGGACGCCTGCAGGCACCTATCCGGTGCACGGCATTCTTGTGCACGAGAGGCGGTAAGCCGATGAACCAGGAAATCGTGCTCATAGGGGCGAAGATTGCCTTCGGGGCCATCGCCGGGGGGCTCACGAACACCATCGCGGTCTGGATGCTCTTCCACCCCTACGAGCCCCCGAAGCTCTTCGGCCGCTGGACCGTCCGATTCCTACATGGCGCAGTGCCGAAGAACCAGCCGCGCATCGCCTCTGCGATCGGGCGCACCGTCGGTGATCGACTCCTTACATCCGACGACCTGACCAAGGCCTTTGCAAATGTCGAGTTCCGGGAGGCGTTTGATCAGCGACTCGGTATGTTCCTCAATGAGGTACTGCACACCGAGCGAGGGTCTCTTGGTGGCCTGATTCCTCCAGCGGTGCGGGACGATGTCGACTCTCTGATCTCCGAGGCCCTACAAAAGGGACTTGCGCAGCTCGACAGCTACCTCATCTCAGAGTCCTTCGAAGACGCGATGGAGCGCCGGGCGGGTGACATCATCGCCGCCGTGGCTGATCAGCCGATCGGAGACGCGCTCATCCCCGCTCGAGGTGCAGCACTCGAAGGAGCGATCGAGGACTGGCTCCAAAATGCGGTCGAGAGCGAAGACTTCACAGAAGCCGTCTCAGACTATCTCGGACGTGCGGCGGGAAAGCTCCTCGAGCCCGGCCGGACATTCGAACAGATCCTGCCGCTCGGACTCGTGGGCTCGGTGGAGAAAGCCATCGCGAGCTATCTGCCACTCGCGGCGGAGAGGCTCGGTGGACTGCTCGAAGATCCAGCAGCGCGGGCGAAATTCGAATCAACGATTCATGACCTCCTGAAGCGTTTCCTGAGGGACCTCAAGTTCCACCAGCGGATCGTCGCTCGCGTCGTAATGACCGAGTCAACGGTCGACAAGGTGCTCGACACGATCGAAGCTGAGGGAGCGGAAAGGCTCTCCGAGATTCTTCGTGATCCCGCGGTTCAAGAAGCGATGGCCAGAGGGGTGAACCAGGCCATCGTGGACTTCCTGCGCCGGCCGGTGAACGAGGTCCTCGGTGAACCGGATGACCCCAACGTCTTGGAAGTGCGCGCGACTCTGGCAGGGTACGTGGTCGAGATGGCCCAAGATCCGGCGACCCGGGAGTTCCTCGTCGAGAAGCTGTACTCAGGACTCGAAAAAGCCGGTGACCGGACATGGGGCGACGTTCTCGACCGTATTCCAATCTCGAAGATTGCCGAGATCATGGTCACGGCAGCACGGACGGATACTACTCGACAGGCCTTCAACGCCGGGGCTCAGCATCTCGTTTCACGGGCCATGGAGCGCCCGATTGGAACACCCGTTCGCTGGTTTCCCAAGAACGGCCCCCAGCGCCTGGAAGCAGCGCTCAGTGACCCGATCTGGGACTGGGTCCAGACGCAGGTCCCCGAGATCGTGGAGCGCATCGACGTCGCCCGTAGAGTGGAAGACAAGGTGCTCCACTTCCCGACGGCGCGCATGGAAGAGATCGTGCGGAAGATCACCGACCGTGAGCTGAAACTGATCGTTCGATTGGGCTACGTGCTCGGTGCGATCATCGGCCTGGGACTGGTCGCAGTGGAGGCCGTCCTTCGATAGTCGCGCTGAAGGTCCCTACCGGTCACCTGGCCATCTGTCTGTATCACCTCGACTGACTCGATCCACGGCGACGGCTTGATACACCTCAGGATCGTCGGGGCCGAAATGACACCATCAGCCTCGGGCCACGTCCCGCCAGTCGTACCGCACTCCTGGGCACCCAGGGCAGTATCGACTACGAGCCAGAAACCGTTCGAGAGGATCTCGAGGGAAGCCTTCGCATCCCCGGGAATCGTGCACGGCCCGCCCCTCCCCCCCGACGATGGGGGTACGATCGCCCTCTCCGAGGCCGACGACATCGCAGCGATGCGAGGACCACAATACACTGCAGAAGGGTGGCTCGTGTCACGGGAGCAGACCGTACAGAGAACGGGGGACATTGCCACGGGCTCCGAGAAGAGGGCCCGTTCTTCAACGTCAGGAGTCGGGATTCTCCGGAGACTCAAGACTGAATCTAGAGCGGCGGCCTCGAGCGACACGCCGTTCACGCGACGGCGTGTTTTTCGCACTCGCGTTGCGGTGCATCCACGCAAGCGGATTCACATTTCGCTTTTTGAGCGCTCGCCGCTTTCCACCCGTCGCCATGGATTGTTCAAGCTCGTCCACGGTCTGCGAGTACCGACCGGGCATGCCCAGCCAAATACCGATTCCAATACCTGCAACAGCCGTCACGACGAGAAACACGATGGAAACACTCACTTCGTCTGAGTCAGAGTCTCCACGACCAGAAGTCCCAGACCGATCGAAAGAATGATGCCGACGGCATTGGTGCCAACGGCGACCATGCCGACAACCGCCCAGAAAATGACGTGGGTGAAGACGTATCCGCCGGGGACCAGGTCGCGCATCGTGATTCGGAGTTCGGTGTGGGTCGGTAGTTCAAAGAAATATGCCGGGGGTAGCCGTCGGTGTCACCCCTCCCCGCCTCGCATGTAGCGCTCGCGAGCCTCGGCAAGGTATCCAGGTTCGAGACGGAGGAGGTTACAGATCTTCCTCATCAGATAGTCTTCCTTGTTGGCCAGATCACCATCCGAGTACACGAGGCCCCACATGATCTCAGCGAGTACCATCTTCTGTCCGGTCGAGTAGTTCTCCGCGATGAGGTTCGTGAACTGCCATAAGTCCACGGCTTCCTCACGTGCCTGCTGCGCGAGCTCCAGCAGCTGCTCGGCTTCCGTAGCCCCGAGTCCGAACTGACGCCGTACGGCAGATTCCAGATGCTGTCTCTCGTCATCCGTAAACTCGTCGTCTGCGTTCGCTAACTCGAGCAGCAGGGCGCAAGCAGCCAGACGAATGTCCTTGGCGGCCTCTTTCTGGTCCGTTTCAGGTGCAGGGCTCATGGAGGAAGAGAAGAATTTCTTTATTGAGTTGAGCATCAAATATCTCCGCTGGAATCGATGCTGATCAGAAGTCGATGGACTGGACGCGCCGGATACCCGCCCGCAGCGGAATCCATGTCGCGTGACAACGCGTTGGTGGGTGGGTGGTGGGTACGGATCGGTGGACGATCGCATCGATCTCGGCCTCAAGCAGAGAGTCCGAGGGTCACCCGAATCATACCGAGACCGCCTCTCGGCCCTGCACGTCCCGAGCCCGGCGGTACATGTCCGAAGCCTCCTCACGCATGCTGCGGCGGTCGTACAAGTGACCCAACGTGTAGTAGGGTCGTGAATCATTCGGAAGTAACTCTGCCGCCCTTAGCATGACTTCGATGGCCTCGTCATACCGCGAGACGCGGTTCAGCGCCTCCCCTCGATAGTAGAACGCCAGGCCATCATCGGGGGCCTGTTCGCAAATCCACATGAACTCAGGCTCAGCCTGTGCGTACAGACCCCGCCGGAAGGACAGAATCGCTGCAGCGAATCGGGCCGCAGGATCATCAGGCGAGCTCCGAAGAGCGCGCCGAATGAGCTCGGCGGCGTCCTCGTAGCGAGCGAGCGCCGTAAGAGCTCTACCGTGGTTCGTCAGGACCTCGACATTCTCCGGATCGGTGCTGAGGGCCGACTGGAAGTGCTCGACCGCGAGTTCATGGCGACCAAGCTCATCGTAGAGCACCCCGAGATTGTTATGCGCTTTCAGGTTATCTGAATCGTCAGCCAAGACCGCCTGGTACTGCTCGATAGCCTCCGGGATCCGTCCAATCTCGACCAGATCCCGAGCCCTGGCGAGCTGGTTCCCCGCCGGATTCAGGCCGGGAGGCGAGTCTGGATCAGATTCGGGTCTGTCTGTTGGGATTCGTGCCCGACTCGCAGAAATCTGCGACCGAAGGATGGGGGTGGGGTCGGGCTCTCCGACGTCGATCAGCTCGGCGTCACCGGCCCCTTCTGGCCTTAGGGTGTCCGCATCACCCGGCTTGAGATCAGGTGCCTGAGCAGCATCAGAGTCTGGAACGGATTCGGCAACAGGGGATACAGCCGGGCCGGAACCCTCTAGCGAGCTGGCCTTCGTGGTATCCGGATCCGATTCCGCAGGCTGGCCGTCACCAGGCACCGGGGGCGTCTGGGGAAGGAGTTCGACCTGCTGCTGGTCCTTGGTCCGAGACGCTCGCTTCTTGCGTTTCTTGTCCGTCTTACGCGACTCGGTCATTCGCTCGGCGTCACTTCGTCGGCGACCCAGGTCAGATAGCGCTCGGACCCAGCTACCGCGGGAAGGGCGAGAATTTCCGGTACGTCATACGAGTGAAGCTCGCTAATCCTCTCCAGAACCCGGTCGACGTTCCCCTGCGTCGCCTTGGAAAGAAGCAGCGTTTCCGATTCTTCTCTCACCGCGCCATCCCACCGAAAGATCGAGGTGGCACCGGGGAGAACGTTCACGCAGGCAATGCGACGTTCCTCTACGAGGCGCGTCGCAATCGCGGATGCACGCCCAGGGTCCGAGGCAGTCCACAGCACGGCCACTACGGCCCTCGATGGGTCCCCTGTCATTCGGTTAGTTGGCGGTCTGATCGGCTGCTTCGTCCGAATACATTGCGTCGATCACATCCTGCAACTGCTCGCGCAGCACGTTTCGCTTCACCTTGAGCGTTGGCGTCAGCAGGCCATTCTCAATGCTGAATTCTTCCTCGATCAGTGTGACTTTCTTCGGTCGCTCAAACGACGCGAAGCCGCTCAGAGTCGCGAATAACTCCTTCTCCACGTGAGCGATCACATCCGGATTCTTGACTAGGTCGGCTTCTGTACTCCACGAAATCCTGGCCTCGTTCGCCCAGGACTTGAGCGGGCCGAACGCAGGCACCACGATCAACGCGCAATAACGCCTGCGGTCGCCCACGAGGACTGCCTGCTCTACCAAGACGTGCGTCTTGAGATGATTCTCGATCGGCTGAGGAGCGACGTTTTTTCCGCCGGCCGTGACCAGAATATCCTTCTTCCTATCGGTGATCCGCAGGTAACCGTCTGCACTCAACTCGCCGATGTCACCGGTGGCGAACCAGCCATCCTCGTCGATTGCTTCGGCAGTGGCTTCAGGTTTGTTGTAGTAGCCCTTCATGATCTGCGGGCCACGGACAAGGATCTCGCCGTCGTCCGCGATCCGGGTCTCAGTACCGGGAACGGGGGGACCCACCCATCCGATTCGAAATCCGTCTTCGATCGTGACATGCAGGACCGGACTCGTCTCCGTCAGGCCATACCCTTCGAGAATCGTCATCCCGATTGAGTAGAAGAACCGATTCAGCGCCGGCGCCAGTGGACCACCGCCGCTCACGAAAAAACGAAGGCGCCCGCCGACGCGCGCCCTCACCTTCGAGAACACCAACTTGTCCGCAGCAGCGTACTGAAGACCGAGCAGCCCTCCGGGGTTCTTGCCTGCGAGTCTCAGGTCGGCGACACGGTCGGCTACGCCCACGGCCCAGTTGATCAGCTTCTTCTTGAAGCCATCCGCATTCATGACCCCGTTGTAAATTTTCTCGTAGATCCTCGGCACCGAGACCACGACGGTCGGCTGAAGCTTGCCGAGATCGACGATCAGCGTATCGAGGGACCGCGGGTAGCCGATCCGGCAGCCAGTCCAGAAGAAGAGAAAATCGACCATCCGCTGGAGGATGTGACACAACGGCAGAAAGCTGACCGTGTTGTCGGAATGTCGAACGCCGAGGATCATGACGGAGGCCCGGACGTTCGACGCAATATTGTTGTGCGTGAGCATGACGCCTTTGGGCGGACCGGTCGTCCCAGACGTGTAGAGTACGGTCGCCAGATCGTGGGGCTGAGCCTCGAGTGCCGCAGTGCGAAAGTCCGCTGCCCCTGTCGACTCAGCCTGTTCTGCGCCAGAGCGCAGGAAATCCGCCCATCCGATCACACCGTCGGATGAATCCAGATCGAACCCGACAATCGAAACCTCCACACGTGCCTCGTCAGCTGCCTCCTTCACCTTCTTCGCCTGGGCTTCGTTGGCGACGAACACCAGGCGGGCACCCGAGTCCTGCAGAATATACGCGACCTGGTCAGCCATCAGTGTCGGATAGATCGGTACCGTGATCACTCCCGCACACAGGCAGGCGTAATCTGAGTGTGCCCACTCAACTCGATTCTCAGAGAGAATGGCGGCTCGGTCACCGCGGGCCAGGCCCGCAGAGACGAGGGATGCGCTCACCTTCCTCACAGCTTCGAGTGTCTCGTTATAGGTGATGTCGACAATATGGTCCGGCGTCCGGAAACGCTGGAACGCCGTCTCGTCACCCCAATGATCGATCCCCTCGAAGAAGAGATCGACCAGAGTCGACTCCGGGACTGGAGTCTCGTTTACTGCGTAGGCAAGCTGAGGCACGGGCCGGTGTCAGCGCCGCTCGACAGCAATGTCGCAGTCGATCTCCGGATCGAGCGTGTGCAGGACCGAGCAGTATTTGTCCCGTGACAACTCGATCGCCCGATCAAGCTTCGCCTGATCCTCATCGGAGGGACCCTTGATTTCGTACTTCAGCTGAATCGCGACGTAGCGCTTCGGAACCGTCTCCGCGCGCTCCCCGATGACCTCGACCGCTAGGTCTTCGACGGGCACGCGCGACTTCTCGAGAATCATCAGCACGTCGATCGCCATGCAGGACGCCAAAGCCAACAACAACAATTGCATCGGCGTCTGGCCAGCGACGCCGTCGCCGTCCACCCCGATCTGGACACCGTTGTCTGCTCCCCCCTCGAAGGAGAGTCCTTCGCCGGTCCATGTCAGACGGACCTGGCGGATATTAGAAGTTGGCATCGGTACCTGTTTCTGGAGGCGTGTCGCGAGCCTGCTCGCGGAGCTGTGCCAGGGTCCATCGGGCGTGCTCCACATGGGCACCCGCGTCGTCATCCTTTGGTGCGTGCGAAAGAAACGCTTCGAGGTGCTCGATCGACTGATGCGACTCCTCGCCCCTCAACAGGATGAACGCCAATCCATAGTGAGCGCCGGAGGCGGATGGGTCTTTATGAAGCACGTGCCTATACGTCTTCGCAGCCTCTTCGACCATTCCAATCCGAGTATAGCAGATCGCAATCTGCTGCAGCACGATCGCATCGCCCGGGGACTGTTTGAGTGCCAGACGAAACGAGGTCAGGGCCTCATGGAACTTGCCCACGGAGAGCAGTTCGAGACCTTCGGTGTAATATTCGACAGGTTGGGAATCCTCCCTGCCGAGAATCTTCTTCCAGAACGCCATTCTTCGGGGGTCTGAGGGCTCAGGTCGCCGCCGAAGCGAACCTCCGACGGGCCTTCCCAGGGACACGGAAGATATCCGGGGCCACGGGGCCCGCGCAACGCTTAACCCCTTGCGGCGACCACCGTTTCGGCCTCCTCCGCCAAGACAGTCAAGCCATCGGCCTCTAGGACCTCACGGGCCTCCGGCGGACTGGCAAGGACGATGACTCGTCCGAACGGCGCACAGATCCGGGCTGCTTCGTGGATCACGGCCAACCCCAACGACCCGTCGACCACGATTCCTCTCATCTTTCTCGAAAAGAAGGGGAGCCCGGGGGCGCTCGCCACTCGACTCACCGTGCCAGCGTCCGTCCAGAAGCGCGTCACCTCCCCGAACGCGACCACGGCGAGATCTTCGACCCGGGCAGCGAGATGGTAGGCATAGGCAGCCGACCTTCCTGCCATCACGACCGAACCGGGTCCTCGTTCTATCCCAAGCAAGGCCACGATCTTGTCTGCCTCTGCGGGCGCGCTCCTCCCGTGAGGCGCGACGGGCAAAGTGTGGCCCGATTCCTTAGGCAGCACGCTACGTGGTGGATGGCGCAGGTCGGCGAACCCGTCTTGGATCTCGAAAGAATCACGGCAATTCGGACACCCGAGCGTCCCGGACCGGACCCGCCGGTCCAACATCTGATTCGTGAGCAGAATGAGCCCGAAGGAGGGTCCACACCGCGGACAGGTCAGCAGGTCTGTGAGCAGCAGGTGCATCGGTCGGACTAGTTCCGCTCGACCTGAAGCACGGGCAGGACAACACCATCGGGCCGAGTGGCCGCGAAAGCGATGACGTTCGCGACATCCTCGGCAGCGAGCATGTCCGCGCGATTGGGTAGCCCGTCGTTGGTGTCCGGATCCAGCGAGTCCCAAAGCGCGGTGTCCGTGGCGGTTGGTTCGACAAGGGTGGCTCGAACCCCGGTGCCTCGCGTTTCCTCGACCAAGACCTCATGGAGCCCCCTGAGCCCAAATTTCGAGGCCGAGTAGGCCGCATTACCCGGAAACGCCTTTCGACCTGCGACGGATCCCACGTTGATGATGAGCCCGGAGCCCCGCGCCAGCATGGAAGGGAGTAACGCACGGATGACGAGAAAGGGCGCGCGCAGGTTCACCTGCAGATGTACATCAAACGCCTTTATCGATTCGGTCGCGCATGGCTCGACGCCAAATACGCCAGCCGAGTTCACCACGATATCCGGTGCCCCGTCGAGAGTATCTGACAACTCGTCGAGCGCGAGCCAGACCGCGGTGTCATCCGCGAGGTCCGCCACAATCGGACTGACCCCGTAGTCTTTCGACAATTCGTTCAGTGCCTCGCTGCTCCGAGCGAGCCCCCACACTCGGGCGCCCTCGTTCACGAGTCGGATCGCAGCCGCGCGGCCGATCCCGCTGCTCGCGCCAGTCACAAGGGCTGTCCGTCCGGCCAATCCCAGTCCGTCGTTCATCTCGACTCCTGTGCCTAGAGCGGCTGGTGTCCGCTAGTTACCAGCCGCATGAATTCATCGCGCGTGCGGTGGTCTTCAAGGAATACTCCCCTCATGGCGGACGTCACAGTCTTCGAGTTCTGCTTCTGCACACCTCGCATCATCATGCACAAGTGACGAGCCTCGATGACCACTGCTACGCCCTGTGGCTCCGTCGTATCCCATATAGCCTGCGCGACCTGCTCGGTCAGGCGTTCCTGAACCTGGAACCGACGCGCATACACTTCGACGATCCGTGCAATCTTCGAGAGGCCGATGATCTTGCCACTCGGGATGTAAGCCACGTGCGCCTTTCCGAAAAAGGGGAGCAGGTGGTGTTCGCACAGCGAGTAGAGCTCGATGTCCTTGACCAGAACCATGCTCTCGTGTCTCTCTTCGAACAGCCCGCCCGCCAACACACCGACGGGCGTCTCGGCGTACCCTTTGGTCAGAAATGACATCGCCTTTTCAAACCGCGCAGGCGTTCGGGTCATGCCCTCCCGGGTGGGGTCGTCTCCAAGACGGCGAATCATTTCAGCAACGAGATCTTCAAAACCTGCCGCAGAGAGATCCGGACCCTTCGTAGTATCACTCACAGTCTATCCCACCCCGGGGCCCATGTATTCGACGGCGTTGTTCACGGTCTCCCGCAAGAAGACCCGGTGGAGCCGAACACCGTCCGGAAGTGCCGGAGCCATTTGGTCCCAGATCGCGATAGCGAAATTCTCGGTCGACGGCATCACCCCTTCGAGCCATGAAACCTCGAGATTCAGATTCCGATGATCGACCTCGTCGACCACTTGGGTGTTCATCGCGTCCTTCAATTCTTTGAGGTCCATGACGAAACCGGTTTCGGAATTGACCACTCCTTCGACAGTGACGTCGAGCACATAGTTGTGGCCGTGCCAATTCGGGTTGGTGCAATCGCCGAACACTTCGCGATTTCTTTCCTCCGACCACTCGTCTCGATGAAGACGGTGCGCCGAACAGAAGTGAACCCGCCGGGTCGCTCGCACTACAGGCATGGAAGTCGGGGCTGTGGGAGGAAGTTCGGAAAACATAGGGGTCAGCCAAAAAAGTGAGGGCCGGCATCCAAAACCGCGAACCCGCGGAAGGCACCGGCCCTCACAGTACACCGAAGGGGCTTTATTGAAGCCCGGGATTCATACTTGGCGACCTCCCCAGGACTTACCGCTTTCCCCTCCTCCGGGGTTTAGCGTCATTCCCGAGAGTCAGTCCCGGCGACTTCTCATTGGCTCAATAAATGAGCCCTCCGATGCACGGAACAAATATAGGATCACGACCAGATGAGAGCCAACAATCCATTGACACGATCGGCCATTCCGAATTAGCCTGAACTTCATGGACACTTCACGCGACAGAGTGCGCAGAGGCATCGCACTGGGGATATCGCTGCTCATGCTTACGCTGAGCATCGCGGTGCCCCTTATGGAGCAGTCCGAGCTGATCAACAGCCCAGTCGTGGAGAGCGAGCACAACCCTGCCGAGTGTCCGTCCGGGCACGACCACACGGTGTGTACGCAGGTAGGTGCCAATCTTTCGGTTCTAGTCGGAAACGAGGCTTGGCCCACGACCGGGTCACTCGTTGCGATACGGGCCTTCGGCGAATTCGAAGATCCGGAATCCTCCGTCTTCGAAGAAGGGCACCCAGCAAGGGCCCCACCCCTGGCGTGACGTACTGATCCACCGCGACAACCGCGGTGTCTCCGGCGCACGCGGTGCGCCTGTCTGCCAGGCCTTTCTCAACGTACTGCACTATGTCCCCCTACACGTCTTCAGGGCGCGCACCCTCTACCCTGGTCATCCTTTTTTTGCTGACCACCGTCGGGGGGCTATGCCCCATCTCCGCACAGGAACCGAGCGACTCGCTCCGAATTGAGCTCGAGCGACTCTCGGCCCTTGTCGAACGCCTTACCGGTGAGGTCGAGCGCCTGCGCTCCGAGGGTGACGACGATAGAGCGGAAAATTCGCTTGCCGACCTGAGAGCCGCGGCAGCTGCAGCAGCGGTGGCAGGCGGGGACCCCACGCCCGACCAGGACGAGGGAGCGTTCATGGGCCTGCAACGATCGCTGCAGGCAATGAACCCCGAGATCAGCCTGAATGCCGACGTCATGGCTCACCTAGATCCGAACGACCGCGACGCAGACAACTTCTTCTGGCGTGAATTTGAGATCTCACTCCAGTCAGCCCTCGATCCGTTTTCGAGAGCGGCAGTATTCATCTCCCGGCACGGATCAGGTCCTGAGATCGTGCCGTTCGGTGAAGATGCTCACGGACACGAAGGCGAGGAAGGCGAAGATCCCCACGGCGGCGGTGGGTTCGACATCGAGGAAGGATTCGTGGAGTGGGTATCCCTCCCCGGCGGATTCGGCTTGAAGTTCGGGAAGTTCTTCCAGCGGCTAGGTACAGTGAACCGCTGGCACGCTCACGCCCTGCCCTTCCAGAGCCGCTCCCTCACCCACATGGCGATCGTCGGTGAGGAGGCCCTCGCTCAGACTGGTGTATCCGCAACCTGGCTCGCCCCCTTCGGCGGTGGCGGCGCGGGCACGTACGAAGCCACCGTAGAGGTCACCCGAAGCGGGAACGAGCAGCTCTTTGGTGAAGCCACCAGTGCCACCGTGCTATCCCACATCAACGCGTTCTGGCAACTCAGTCCTTCCACGGACCTCGAGTTAGGCGGGTCTTGGCTCAAGGGGCACTACAAAGACGAGGCCGCCTCATTCGGCAGGAATGTGTACAACGCAGAGATGGCGTTCAACTGGATTCCGCCCTCGAGGTCCCGACAGACGGGCCTGACCGTGCGAGGAGGGTATATGGTCCTAGATGGGCTGGCGGCCCATGAGGGGCACGAAGAGGCCGGTATCCATGAGGAGCCAGACGATCACGAGGAAACAGAGACAGCTGGCGGCCTCTGGACCACAGCCGAGTTCCGTCTCTCACCAAGCTGGCTGATCGGCGGTCGATTCGACCGTGTGCGAAACCCGACTGAGCCCGAAGTCACGCAGTGGCTGGCATCGCCGACGCTTACGTGGTGGCAGAGCGAGTTCGTGAGAGTACGAGCGGAATACGATCACTTGAGCGGCATCGAAGGCGGAGATGGCAGCGGCAGGTTCTTACTGCAGGTGACGTTTGCAATGGGTCCACACAAGCACGCTACCTACTAGGGGCGAGGAGAGAATGATGATGACTGCAAAGAACGTCTGGATCCTCCCGATCCTAATGGTCACAGGAATGTCGCCAGGTCTCGCTGATCGAGGGGACGGCAATCCGGTCGATCAGGCCGCCCGGGCGCCGGTTCAGGTGGTTGCGACTCTGCCCGTCTACGCGGCGATCGCTCACGCCATAGGCGGAGCTGAAGTCGAAGTGAGCTCGATCGCCGACCCAAACGAAGACTCCCACTTCGTTCGACCGAAGCCCAGTTACGCCCTTGAACTCCGTCGGGCCGACCTCTTCATCACAACGGGCCTCGATCTCGAGCTGTGGGTCCCCGCCCTGCTGGACAAAGCCGGGAACTCTGCCGTGATGGAAGGGCGCCCTGGATACGTCACGGCATACACCGGAATCGAACTACTCGACATCCCCGCCTCGGCCGACCGCAGCCAGGGCGACGTGCACATCTTTGGGAACCCCCACCTGCACACCGATCCACTTCGGGCGCTGCAGATCGCGCGAAACATCACGGTCGGCCTGAAGCGCGTCGCGTCCGACCGCGCAACCCACTTTGATACGGGCCTCGCCGCCTACCAAGAGGAAACATATGAGCGCGTTTTTGGCTCTCGTCTCGTCGAGCTTCTGGGCGGCGAGACCCTCGAGCGACTCGCCCTGAACGGTGGCCTCTTCGGATTTCTTGAAAACAATGAATTCGAGGGTGCCCCGCTATCTGATGCCCTCGGTGGATGGTTATCGCAGGCGGAGGGACTTCGGGGGACCGACATCGTCTGCTATCACGTGAATTGGTCCTATTTCGAGGACCGCTTCGGTGTGAACTGCATCGAGTACGTGGAGACGAAGCCTGGGATTCCTCCCACGCCCCGGCATGTCGCTCATCTCATCAACGTCATGCGAGACAACGAGGTACCCTTCGTGGTCGCAGCCAGCTACTTCGACCGTGGGCGAGTCGAGACCGTTGCAGCCCGAGGAGATGTCCAGAGCGTGGTGGTCCCGATGCAGCCCATGTCCCGGCCAGGGATCGACACATATTTTGACTTGGTCGATCTCTGGGTGAGCGAACTCGTGACCGCAATACGATGAAGAAGCAGTCCACAACTGGGAGGCACCGACGGTGCTAGAACTGCTCTTTCCGCCATTCGTGATCGCGATGATCATCCTGCTGACGCATTCCTACTTCGGTCTGCACATCATTCAGCGTGAGGTGATCTTCGTCGACCTCGCCCTAGCACAGATCGCGGCACTTGGAAGCACGGTCGCCTTCATGACCGGAGCCGATCACGGATCCGTCGAAGGATACCTGTTCGCCTTCGGCTTCACGCTGGTGGGGGCGATGATCTTCTCCCTTACGCGAATGAAAGATTCCCCAGTCCCGCAGGAAGCTCTCATCGGTATCACCTTCGTGGTGGCGTCCGCCGCAGTGATCCTGCTCTCCAGCTTTTCTGCCGAGGGGACAGAGCATCTTCGAGAGACCATGACCGGCGCCTTGATCTGGGTGACTTGGCCAACAGTCCTGAAGGTAGGGATCTCCTACGGTGCCATCGGACTTCTGCATTTCCTGCTGCGGCGCACGATGCTGGCAATCAGCTTCGCGCCGGAACGCGTGACCCGCCTCAAGACCTGGGACTTCATTTTCTATGCGACGTTCGGAGTCGCGATCACGTCTTCTGTTCAAATCGCCGGCGTGTTGATGGTCTTCAGTGTTCTCGTAATCCCTTCTGTGATCGCCTTCTTCTACACGCGGGACTTCACCAAGGCGCTCCTGATCGCTTGGGGTGCGGGTACGATCGCCATCGTATCGGGCCTAGGGGTCTCTTTCACATTCGACCTGACCACAGGCCCTGTTCTCGTCGTGAGCTTCGGCGTGATCCTGTTGATCGCAATGATGTTCAGGAAACGATTCGGCGTCGTGGTCACAGACCCATCCGATCGCGGGTTGATCGTTCGAATGTTTGCCGAGGACGCGGCCGAGGTTTCGTAGCGCTCCAAGTGAGCCGCACACCAGAGAGCCCAACCTCAGCTCGTTAGCCGGCCGCGCGAAGTTCCCGGAGCGTCGTCAGGTTTCGGATGTCGGCCTCCGCGCCGTAGTCACCCTTGGGCGTCTCGAGGACCTTGGGCACGCTATTGAGTCGTTCGTCGAGGACGATCCTGCGGAATGGCTCAAGGCCCAGGGTGCCCTGCCCGATCGTCTCGTGTCGATCCTTTTTGGACGCGAACGGGTGCTTCGAGTCGTTCAGGTGGATGAGCCCCAGGCGATCGAGGCCGATAATCCGGTCGAAGTCGTCCCAGACCTGATCATAAGCATTCACTAGGTCGTATCCTGCGCTGTATGCGTGACAGGTGTCGAAGCACACGCCAACGCGGTGTCGCAGCGACTCGGGGATTCCTTCGATGATGGCCTGCAGGTTTTCGAACGTCGCGCCGACGCTCGTGCCGCTCCCCGCTGTCAGTTCAAGGAGCACCCTGGTCGGACCCTCCACAGCTTCAAGCGATTCCGCCACACCTCGTGCGTTTCGCTCTAATCCGGCGAGATAGTCCTTGTCGGTCGCGTTTCCCGGGTGCGTCACCAGAAAGTCGAGCTCGAGCATCGCACACCGCTCCAACTCTGACTGGAAGGACCCCTGGGACATGCTCCAGAGCCGCCGATCTGGTGTCGAGAGGTTGATCAGATAGGAATCGTGTGCACCAGCCACCTGGACTCCACGGGTTTCACGCTCCTCAAGAAAGGCGTCAGCGACCTGCTGATCGATCTTGGGTTCCGCCCAGCGACTCGGCTGCTTCGTGAACAATTGAAGCACGACCGCGTCGATATCCGCGGCCCGCCCCGGTGCGAGATGTACCCCACCGCTCGCGGACACGTGGGCCCCCAGTTCATCACTCCGTGAGGAGGCCCGGTGCGAATCAGGGGTGCCGCTGCTCTTCGATGATTCAGTCATGGCAGAAAGTCGGCAAAGTTTACCCCGATCGGAAGCATTGTCTCAATTCCGGGAGTCCTTCAGCCCCGAAGCACCGGCAACGCTATCGTCGTAATTCCTTAACAATATTCCGCTTACAACGCTTCCGGAAGGCACGCGGCACACGGCTTGTTCCTAGAGAATGCCCAACACCACCTCCCAGGTGGCCGTTACTTCAGGAGAAGTGGAGTCCAAACGTGGGAAGCTCGGTCGATGGATACCGAAACCTAAGCGACCCCCTACGCGTTCGGACCCCTGGATGGGTGGGCAACACGCCCCGGGAGGGCTGTCCTTGGTCAGTCGACTGACCTGCCCCCTGCAGAGGACGATACCGAAGTCGGTCCCTGGGCGCGTCGACGGATCCTCGAGACCCACAAAGCACTACGTACAATTGACTTACGCCATTCTAAACCGGGGCGATCGTGGTCTCGTGACGCCCGGCACACCCATTGCACATACAGCAAGCGGGTTGGGACGAGGA
>JAPKBW010000028.1 GCA_028823235.1 Longimicrobiales bacterium
GGATGCCGCCCCGAAGAAGAAGGCCGCCCTGAAGAAGGATGCCGCCCCGAAGAAGAAGGCCGCTCCGAAGAAGAAGGCCGCTCCGAAGAAGAAGGCCGCTCCGAAAAAAGAGACTGTTCCGGTTGAGGAAGTCGCCGTCGAGGAGGAGAAGACCGATGCGTGAGGCATGGGACATCATCATCGCGCCGGTGGTTACGGAGAAATCCACGAACCAGATGGAGGCTAGCATCTACACCTTCATCGTCTCCAATGACGCGAACAAGATCGAAATCGGGCACGCCGTGGAGAAGCTCTGGGACGTGAACGTGAAGGACGTGCGGACGATGCGTTATCCGGGGAAGACCAAACGGGCTTTCATGGGTCGCATGTCGAAGGACGGCGGCAAGGGTCGCCGCCCGTCCTACAAGAAAGCCGTAGTCCAACTCGCGGAAGGCGAGCAGATTGAGCTCTACGAGGCCGGCTGATGGGAATTAAGAAATTTAGGCCGATGACACCAGGTCAACGAACGCGTACCATTCTCGACAACGAGATTCTCACGCGGAAGGGACCCGAGAAATCACTGACCGAGTCGCTGAGCAGCTCCGGCGGGCGTAACCACCACGGGCGAATCACAGTGCGGCGACGAGGTGGTGGTCATAAACGCCGCTACAGGATCATCGATTTCAAGCGCAACAAATTTGATGTGCCCGGTAAGGTCGCTCACATAGAGTACGACCCTAACCGGTCAGCAAACATTGCGCTGATTCACTATGCGGATGGTGACAAACGCTACATCATCCACCCGAAGGGGCTGAACGTCGGCGACATCGTCACCTCCGGACCGAACGCCGATGTTCGTATCGGCAGCACGTTGCCGCTTGATCTTATCCCGCTCGGCACAACCATTCACAACATTGAACTCAAGCCGAAGAAGGGTGCGCAGATGGCGCGCTCAGCTGGAGCCAGTGTCCAGGTCGTCGCAAAAGAGGGTGACTTCGTGACGCTCCGCCTCCCGTCCACCGAGGTCCGCCGCGTGCGCAAAGAGTGCATGGCGACCATCGGTGAAGTCGGCAACTCCGATCACGAGTTGACCGTCATCGGTAAGGCCGGTGCGAATCGGTGGAGGGGCAAGCGTCCGAAGGTCCGCGGTGTTGCGATGAATCCCGTCGATCATCCGTTGGGTGGTGGTGAGGGTCGCACATCAGGCGGACGTCCGCCGGTTTCCCCGTGGGGCAAGCCTGAGGGCAAGAAGACGCGAAACAAAAAGAAAGAATCTACTAAGTACATTGTGCGCGGTCGCAAACGCGGCAAAGCCACCAAGTCGTAGGCGGGGAATCGAACTATGCCGCGTAGCGTAAAGAAAGGTCCGTTCATCGATGAGAAGTTACTTCTCAAGGTCGATGGCATGAATTCTCGAGGGGAGCGAAAGGTCATCAAGACCTGGTCGCGAGCTTCGACGATTTCTCCGGACTTCGTCGGACACACGGTCGCCGTGCACAACGGAAACAAGTTCATCCCGGTGTACATCACGGAGAACATGGTCGGCCACAAACTTGGAGAGTTCTCGCCCACCCGCCTCTTTCGGGGCCACGGTGGCAAGCTCGCCGACAAACGGTCGGGTTGATTATGCAAGCAATAGCCAAAGCCCGAAGCGTCGGCATGAGTGCGCGCAAAGTGCGTCTCGTGGTAGACCAGATCAGGGGCAAGTCAGTCAATGAGGCATACGCGCTTCTTCAATTTTCGAAGAAGACCGCGGCGGAACCGGTCGGAAAGACTCTCCGGTCTGCAGTCGCGAATGCCCAAGTGAAATCACAGGACGAAGGAGCGATGGTCGACGCGGACGAACTCTTCGTGCGCGAAGCGTACGTCGATGAAGGCCCGACGCTCCGTCGCTGGAGGGCGCGCGCGCAGGGTCGTGCTTCCCCCATTCGTAAGCGCACGAGCCACATCACCGTGGTTGTCGATACCAAGGACGCGTAGGGATATGGGACAGAAAACACATCCGGTCGGGTTCCGGCTCGGCATCGTCAAGGACTGGAAATCGCGTTGGTACGCCGAGCGTGATTTCCCGCGCTTGCTCAAAGAAGACGAGACGATTCGCAAGTATCTGCGTCGTCGTCTTTCACACGCCGCGCTGGCCATGGTCGAAATCGAGCGTAAGCCGAGCAAGATCGTCGTCACGCTGCACACAGCACGGCCAGGGGTTGTGATCGGTAAGCGTGGTGCCGAGGTCGACAAGCTGCGGGACGAGTTAGCGACGATCTCGAATGCCGAGATCTCTGTTAACGTCGAAGAGATCAAGCGGCCCGAGACAAGTGCCTATCTGGTTGCTGAGAACGTGGCCCATCAACTTCGCCAGAGGATTTCTTTCCGTCGTGCTATGAAGCGCGCGGTTCAGTCATCCATGCGTGCCGGTGCCGAGGGCATCAAGATCCAGTGCGCGGGTCGTCTCGGCGGTGCCGAGATCGCGCGTACGGAGAGTTACAACGAAGGTCGGGTGCCGCTGCACACGCTCCGGGCCGATATCGACTACGCGCAGTTACACGCGCACACCACCTACGGGGTCGTGGGGGTGAAGTGTTGGATTTTCAAGGGTGAAGTTGTTGAGGAGCGGCGTGGCCGCACCTATTCGACTGGCTCTTGATCAAGGAATCGAGGATTAAACGATGCTAGCGCCAAAACGGGTAAAGCGCCGGAAGACCCACAAGGGTCGAATGCGTGGACAGGCTCACCGGGGAGGAAAGGTTGCTTTCGGTGAGTACGGGCTCCAGGCACTCGAGCCGACGTGGATCACGAACCGCCAGATCGAGTCCGCTCGTATCGCGATGACACGACACATCAAGCGTGGCGGGAAGGTCTGGATTCGAATTTTTCCGGACAAGCCAATCACGTCGAAACCCGCCGAGACCCGAATGGGGAAAGGTAAGGGAAGCCCGGAAGGTTGGGTTGCCGTGGTAAAGCCTGGACGGATCATGTTTGAGCTGGAGGGGGTGACTGAGGAAGTGGCCGCACGGGCCATGGAACTCGCCGCTGCCAAGCTGCCGATTAAGTGCAAGTTCGTTGTGCGCGAACAGCAGCTTTAAGGCCATGAGAGTTGAAGGGAGTACAGAGAGATGAAGGCTGAAGAAATTCGCGACTGGGACGACGTCGAGATCACGGCGCGGCTCAAGGAGCTCAGGGAGGAGCAGTTCAAGCTGCGTTTCTCCAGCTCGATGATGGAGATGGAAAACAACTCCATCCTCGGGCAGGTGCGTCACGACATCGCGCGCCTTATGACGGTCATTCGCGAGCGTGAGCTCGCCCAGAAAGCCTGATAGAAAAGCCATGAGCGAAAATCAAAACGATCGCAACCGTCGCAAGGTCCGCACTGGTTTGGTGGTGAGTGACGCGATGAACAAGACCGTGACCGTGACCGTAGAGCGCCGATTCCAGCACCCGTTGTATGGGAAGGGAATGAAGCGCTCGACGCGTTATCACGCGCATGACGAAAAGAACGAATACCAGGTAGGGGACACGGTGAAAATTACCGAGACCCGCCCACTGTCGAAGACTAAGCGGTGGCGAGTTCTCGAGCTGATGTCACGCCCGGTCTGATCGACCCGACGCACACGACGAGTTAGCAAGAGCCAGAGAGAGATAAGATGATCCAGCAGGAGTCGGTCCTCAGGATCGCCGACAACACCGGCGCTAAAGCAGCACTCTGTATTCGAGTGCTGGGTGGTTCCGGACGTCGGTACGCCGGTGTCGGTGATTTGATCGTTGCGACGGTCAAGGACGCCATCCCGAACGCGGGTATCAAGAAGGGCACGGTGGTGAAGGCCGTCGTAGTCCGGACCGCCAAGGAAAGGCGCAGGCGCGATGGGACATATATCCGTTTTGACGACAATGCAGCCGTGATTGTCGACGACAACGGCGAGCCCAAGGGCACTCGGATTTTCGGACCCGTAGGCCGCGAGCTTCGTGAGAAGAAGTACATGAAGATCGTTTCGCTGGCCCCGGAGGTTCTGTAATGGGCAAGATGAAGATCAGGAAGGGCGATCGTGTACGAGTCATCCGCGGGAACTACCGCGACATGGAGGGCTCGGTCTTAGAAGTGTTCAAAGACAAAGATCGAGTTCGTGTTGAGGGCGTGAACATGCGGAAGCGTCACACCCGTCCGAGTGAAGCCAATCCCGACGGTGGCATTATCACTTTCGAGGCCCCGATCCACATCTCCAACGTCATGCTGATCGACGCTTCCGCCGACACGGCGAGCCGAGTCCGTATGCGCGTTGAAGAAGACGGAACCAAAGAGCGGATCGCTGTGAAGAGCGGCAATCCGATTCCGCGGCCGAATTAAGAGCTAGAGAAATGAGCAAGATTGAACCAAGACTGAAAGCGCACTATCTGAATTACGTGCGGCCGAAACTCCAAAAGGAGTTCCAGTTCTCGAACCTTCACCAGACACCGAAGCTCGATAAAATCGTGCTGAATGTGGGTGCTGGTGCAGCTGGCAAAGACCAGAAGCTTCTCGAGAGCATTGTCAACGAACTTGGGATTATCACCGGTCAGAAGGCCAATCGGAATCGAGCCCGGAAGTCCATCTCTAATTTCCAGCTTAGGGAAGGGATGGCTGTGGGTGCCTCGGTGACGCTTCGGCGCGACCGGATGTGGTTTTTCCTGGATCGCTTCATCAGCACCGCGATCCCGCGAGTCCGCGATTTCCGTGGTCTGCCGACCCGTTCGTTCGATGGGCGTGGCAACTACACGATGGGCGTTCGGGAGCAGATCATTTTCCCCGAGATCAACTTTGACGACGTCAAGCAGATCCACGGGATGGACATCACATTCGTGACGTCTACCAACAAAGACGACGAAGGCTTCGCTTTGCTCCGCGAGCTTGGCTTCCCCTTCCGTGGTCAGGTGCCGGTGCAAATCGGCGCGTCCGCATAAGAGAGAGAAATTCGAATGGCCAGAAAGGCACTCGTCGAGAAAGCGAATGGCAAGCAGAAGTTCGCCGTGCGGCACCGGAATCGGTGTCAGCGGTGTGGGCGGCCACGCGCGTTTATTCGGAAGTTCGGAATCTGCCGAATCTGCTTCCGTGAAATGTCACTCCGGGGAGAGATCCCAGGTGTGCGCAAGTCGAGTTGGTAAGGGGATTATACGACCATGATGACTGACCCCATCGCGGATATGCTCACCCGTATACGGAACGCCGGACAGGCGTCCCACAAGTGGGTGGACATGCCCGTGTCCAAGCAGAAGATCGAGATTGCGCGCCTCCTAGAGGCGAGCCACTTCGTTCACGCTCATAAAGTTCTCCAGGATGGCCGCTTCGGCGTTCTCCGGGTGTATCTGAAATACCATGACGGTAAGGCCGTCATTCGACATCTCGAGAGAGTGTCGCGTCCGGGTCGTCGTCGCTACGTAAGCAGCGGTGACATCCCACGCGTTCGCAATGGTCTTGGGATCTCGATCATGTCCACATCAGCTGGAGTCCTTTCCGGTCGCGATGCTCGTAGTCAGGGTGTCGGGGGCGAGGTTCTGGCCTTGGTCTGGTAGCAGAGGGAAACGATGTCGCGTATTGGAAAGATGCCTGTCGAGATCCTGAAAGGGGTCGATGTGAAGCAGGCCAACGGAACGGTTACCGTCAAAGGTCCCAAGGGTGAGCTCGATCTGACCCTGCACCGGGATATGTCGGTGGAGATGGATGATGCCCAGGTCCGGGTGCTTCGGCCGTCGGATCACAAGGACCACCGGGCGTTGCACGGACTGACACGTTCGCTCATTGCGAACATGGTTCAGGGTGTGACAGAGGGTTATTCCAAGACACTTGAGATCATCGGTGTCGGCTATCGGGCTGAAGCGAAGGGCAAGATGGTCCAGCTGACGCTCGGATTCAGCCACCAGATTGACTACAAGCCAGCAGATGGTGTGAGTATCGAGTGCCCGAACCAGACTACGGTCGTGGTGTCAGGCATCGACAAACAGAAGGTGGGACAGGCCGCAGCAGAGATCCGGTCTTTCCGTCCGCCTGAGCCATATAAGGGCAAGGGCATCCGATATCAGGGCGAACACGTCCGGCGTAAGGCCGGTAAGACCGCCGGAGCCTAAGGGTCATGATTAAGCACAGTAAGCTCAAAAAGAGCCGTCGCCTTCAGCGCCAGCGCCGACATTTCAGGGTACGGAACAAGGTCCGCGGAACGGAGTCACGACCCCGTCTCGTGGTGTTCCGATCGCTGAAGCACATGGAGGGCCAGATCATCAATGATGACGCTGGGCACACCCTTTTTGGCCTGTCGACGTTGACCGAAGATCTCAAGGGATTCTCGGCTGAAGGACAGAACAAGCGTGTCGAGCAGGCGTATGCGGCCGGCAAGCTCCTGGCAGAGAGAGCAAAGAGTCAGGGAATCGAAACCGTGGTCTTCGACCGTGGTGGATATAGATATCACGGTCGAGTGAAGGCCTTCGCTGATGGAGCCCGTGAGGGCGGTCTGGAGTTCTAGATGTCGAACAATCCGAATCCCAAGAAGTCCAAGAAACGCGACGGTGGTCGTGGCCCGCGGGGTCGTGAGAGCGATCTGGTGGAAACCGTGATCTTCATCAACCGTGTTGCGAAAGTTGTGAAGGGTGGCCGTCGCTTCTCCTTCTCAGCCCTCGTGGCAGTCGGTGACAAGAAGGGCAACGTCGGTGTCTCGATCGCGAAAGCGAACGAGGTCGCTGAGGCCATTCGCAAAGCGTTCGAGCGGGCTCGCCGAAACATGGTGAAGATCCCGATCGAGAACGGCACTCTGCCACACGACATTATCGGTAAGTGGGGCGCCGGGCGTGTGCTCATGCGGCCCGCCGCACCGGGTACCGGCGTCATCGCTGGTGGTCCGGTTCGTGCCGTCCTCGAGGCCGCCGGTGTGACCGATGTGCTCACCAAGAGCCTCGGGACCAACAATCCGATCAACGTGGTCCGCGCGACCATGAACGGGCTCGATGAGCTTGTGACGGCTGAGCAGGCTGCCAAGGAACGCGGAGTGTCGGTAGAGGCCCTGGGAGTGCACCGTGGCTAAGAAGACATTAAAGAAGGTCCGGATCACTCAGACTCGCAGCAACATTGGTCGGAAGGTCGGCCATCGTCGCACGATTGAGGCCCTGGGGATCAAGCGGCATCAGCAGAGCGTAGTGCATGAACTCACTCCGGCTATAGAGGGGATGATCAACAAGGTCTCCTTCATGGTCGAAGTCGAAGAGGTCGAATAAATGGCAGAGTTGCATGATCTGAGCCCATCGTCGGGTTCCACGAAGACGCGCAAGCGGAAAGGCCGCGGACAGGGTTCCGGGAACGGCAAGACTGCTGGTCGCGGACAGGACGGGCAGAAATCTCGTTCCGGCGGTAAGGTCCACGCGAGGTTCGAGGGTGGACAGATGCCCCTGATCCGCCGGATACCGAAGCGTGGCTTCAAGAGCATCAACCGGGTCGAGTACCAGGTTGTGAACGTGCGTGATCTTGAGAAGGTCGACGGCGATATCTCGCCGGAGTCGCTCAAGGCAGCTGGTCTCGTGCGGTCGCTCCGCAAACCGGTGAAGGTGCTGGGCGTCGGCGAAGTGTCAAAGAACGTCTCAGTCACCGCGCACAAATTCAGTGCGAGTGCTCAGGCCAAGATCGAGGCTGCCGGTGGTTCGGTGACCGTGATCGAATCAAGCCCCCCGGAAGTGTAGGGACCCGCAGTCATGGCGAACAATCCCGTCGCAAATTTGATGCGCGCACCGGAGCTCAAGGAGAAGATTCTTTTCACCTTGCTGATCCTCCTCATCTACCGGACCGGTGCGCATATCACGGTTCCGGGCCTGGATGTGAACATCCTGCGTGCCACCTTTGGTGCGCTGCAGGGGACGTTCCTCGGCATCTACGACATGTTCGTGGGTGGCGGGCTGTCTCGGGCTACGATCCTCGCACTGGGCATCATGCCGTATATCTCCGCGAGCATCATGTTCCAGCTGCTCGCTGCGGTCTTCCCGACCATTGAGAAGCTGCAGAAGGAAGGCGAAGACGGCCGGAAGAAGCTGACCCAGTGGACGCGCTATACGACCGTCGGACTGTCGATGGCGCAGGCGTACGGCTACTCGGTCTTCCTCCAGTCGATTCCAGGTGCAGTAAGCACGCCCGGTCTCGCGTTCACGCTTACCACGGTCATTGTCCTGACGGTCGGTGCCATCTTCGTGATGTGGCTGGGTGAGCAGATCACCGACCGCGGGATCGGAAATGGGATGTCGCTGCTGATCTTCTTCTCGATTATTGAGACGTTTCCGGCAGCGCTCGGCCGCACATGGGAAGCCTTCACGCTCGGCGAGATTGGTCCCTTTGCGCTAATTATCCTGGGGGTGACGGTCGTAGCCATCACCGCGGGTGTAACCGCGATGACAATGGCCTCCCGAAAGATCCCAGTTCAGATCCCGCGGAAGGTTGTTGGTCGGGGACGCATTCGTGAAGGCCAGAAAAGCTTCGTTCCGCTGCGGGTGAACTCTGCCGGTGTTATGCCGATCATCTTCGCACAGTCCTTTATCGTTGTGCCTGGTACGCTTGCGGCATTCTCGGATATTCCTGCGATTCAGTCTTTGGCGGACATGTTCCAGCCGTCGACCGGACCCTACTACGTCACGTATGGTCTACTCATTCTGTTCTTCACGTACTTCTATACGGCGATCATTTTCAATCCGGTCGATCTCGCCGAGAACCTGAAGAAGCAGGGTGCGTTCATTCCCGGTGTGAAGCCGGGTGCCCGCACCGCCGAGTACATCGACCGCGTGCTCACGCGTGTGACTTTGCCCGGATCGATCTACCTGGCCTTCATAGCCTTGGTACCGTTCTGGATCATTGATCTGGCCGGTATTCAGACGTTCTTCTTTGGTGGCACCAGTCTGCTGATTGTCGTCGGGGTTGGACTCGACACGGTCCAGCAGGCCCAGCAACTTCTTCTTCTGAGGCATTACGATGGCTTCATGAAGAAGGGCCGCGTGAAGATGCGCGGCCGTCAGCAGTACATGTAGCTGAACTGATCCGGTGAACTAGCTCCATGGTTTTTGTGCTGCTCGGCCCTCCCGGGGTCGGGAAAGGGACGCAGGCCGTCCGGCTCGTAGACGAGTTGGGTGCTGAGCATGTCTCGACCGGTGACCTACTTCGCGCAGCGCGTCGCGAAGGCACGGATATGGGTAACCTCGCGCAGGGATTCATGGATCGCGGCGAACTCGTACCGGACGATCTGATTCTCGATCTGGTCCGTGTACACCTCGGGGGAGTCGAGGCCGATACCGACGTGCTCTTCGACGGATTCCCTCGCACAACTGAGCAGGCCACAGGCCTGGGGTCGGTCCTGAAGACCATCGGCCGCAAGGTAGACGGAGTTGTTCTTTTCGAAGCACCGGACGAGACGCTCGTAAGGAGACTTAGCGGTCGACGCAGCTGTCCGGAGTGCGGGGCCGTGTACAACACATACTTCAGTCCGCCCCAGGTTGCGGGCACATGTGACCGCTGCAGGGCCTCACTGATGCACCGTGTGGACGACGAGCCCGAGACGGTCACTCGTCGCTTGCAGGTCTACCTCGAACAGACCGCTCCGTTAGTGGCGTTTTACGACGCCCATGAAGCGCCAATGGCTCGGATCGCAGCGAATCGGGCTGTCGAAGACATTTACGGTGACTTCAAGGTGGCAGTGGCTCAGGCTGGCGGAGGTGCTAAATGATCCACCTTCGTACGTCGGACGAGATGGATACCATTGCCCACGCCGGTTCGATCATCGGAAAACTGCACGACACCTTCCCGGAGCAGATCCGGCCCGGTGTCTCCACAGCCACAATTGATCACTTCGCAGAGGAGTTCATCGTCTCGCACGAAGGGGCGATACCTGCGTTCAAGGGGCTCTACGGATTTCCTGGCAGTGTCTGTATTTCGTTGAACGAAGAGGTGGTTCACGGGATCCCAAGCTCGCAGCGGATCCTGCAGGAGGGCGATATCGTGTCTATCGACGTCGGGGTTCGCCTCGACGGCTGGTACTCGGACTCGGCCCGTACGTTTGCAGTGGGTGAGGTCACTCAGGAAGCGGTTGATCTCATGGACATCACTCAGCGGTCGCTCGAGGCTACGATCGACGTCGCTACGGTCGGGAACCACGTGGGTGATATTGGCGCAGCAGTCGTGCGCACATGTGCCGGCACCCAGTATGGCATCATTAAGGAGCTCGTGGGCCACGGGGTGGGTCGGGAGCTTCATGAGGAGCCGCAGGTGCCCAATATCGGTCGGGCAGGTCAGGGTCCTCCACTACGAGAAGGAATGGTCTTGGCGATTGAGCCAATGCTCTCCGCTGGCACCGCGCGCATCAAGACACTCGACGACGGATGGACGGTGATTACGGCTGACCGTTCGTTGTCCGCACACTTTGAGCACACTGTTGGTATCACGAAGGATGGACCGAGAATATTGACCTCGGCAGCAGGTCCTGTCGGTGCGGGTTCATTCGTGCCCACGGGCGGTTGAAGGCCTTGTCAGAGCTAGTTATACTTGCAAGCTCTGCTACAAACGGATTTGGAGAAGCAAAGTGAAGGTCCGAAGCAGCGTCAAGCCAATCTGTGAGCACTGTAAGGTGGTCCGCCGTAAAGGCGTGGTCCGAATCATCTGCTCGCGGAATCCAAAGCACAAACAACGTCAGGGGTAACGCGACATGGCACGTATCGCTGGCGTAGATTTGCCGCGCGGAAAACGAATTGAGATCGCTCTCACGTATATCTTTGGTATCGGGGACACCCGCGCCAAACAGATTCTCGATGCGTGCGGTGTAGATCCGAACCGAAGAACCCAGGATCTCGACGACGACGATGTGAATCGTCTCCGTCGCCAGATCGAGGGCAACTTCAAGGTCGAGGGTGCGCTTCGCACCGAGCGATCCATGAATATCAAGCGCCTGATGGACATCGGGTGCTATCGCGGACTGCGGCACCGCCGGGGACTCCCGGTACGCGGTCAGCGGACGCACACGAACGCCCGGACGCACAAAGGCAAGAAGCGTGCGATCACTGGTAAGAAAGCGCCGCCGAAGAAGTAGCATGCGCCTCACGGCGCTGGGCGAGCACTTGATTCGGTGCGGATCCGCATCGAAGACTGATTAACTACGCTGGTATTACGCAGCAACTGAGGATTCATACACAGTGGCCAAGCCAAACACACCCAAGCGCTCGAAGAAGGTCGTCGAGGCCGAGGGCATCGCCTACGTTAAGGCGACGTTCAACAACACCGTGATCACCATCACGGACAACTCGGGCAACACGATCGTCTGGGCCAGTGCAGGGAAGGCCGGTTTCAAGGGCTCCAAGAAGTCGACTCCGTTCGCAGCAACCGTTGCCGGTGAGCAGGCCGGACGCGAGGCGGTCTCCGCGGGCGTGAAGCGGGTCGACGTGCGGGTACAGGGGCCCGGTTCAGGGCGCGAGTCTGCAATTCAGGCACTCGCCTCGGCTGGCCTCTTCATCAAATCAATTCTGGACGTAACGCCGCTTCCGCATAACGGCTGCCGCCCGCCTAAGAAGCGCAGGGTTTAATAATGGCTCGCTATACCGGACCCGCTTGCAAGCTCTGCCGTCGCGAAGGTGGCAAGCTTTTTCTGAAGGGTCAGAAGTGCTACACGGACAAGTGTCCGATCGAACGTCGCGCCTATCCGCCGGGCCAGCACGGCCCAGCGCAGGCGCGCCGCCGCAAACAGTCTGACTATGCGGTTCAGCTTCGTGAGAAGCAGAAGGTCAAGAGGACCTATGGCCTCGGTGAGAAACAGTTCCGCAGCCTCTTCGAGCACGCGAACCACATTCCGGGCGTGACAGGTGAGAATCTTCTCGTCGCGCTCGAAACGCGTCTCGACAACACCGTATTCCGGATGGGCATTGCGCAGAGCCGTAACCAGGCTCGGCAGCTCGTCCGTCATCGTCACGTCGAGGTGAATGGCCGTTACGTGGATGTCCCGAGCTTCAAGGTGAAGCCTGGCGACGAGATCGCGGTCAAGTCCAAATCAAAGAACATCGTCCCGATCGAGGCAGCTCTCGCAGCGCGTACGCGCCCGAAGTTGCCCGAATGGCTGGCTCTGGATGACAAGCAGCGTGTTGGTCGTGTGGTGCGCGCTCCCATGCGGACCGACGTCGACAGCTCGATCCAGGAGCAGTTGATCGTGGAGCTCTACTCGAAGTAATGCCATCGCCTTGGTCCCGTGCGGACTTTGGCGTCATCGGTGCAATCAGGAGGACATTGTGGAATTAGATCTGACCGGACTGGTACTTCCGGAGCGTGTCGAGAACCTCGACCCGCAGGAAGGTGCACGGTCGGCTCAGTTCGTCATGGAGCCGCTTGAGCGTGGCTTCGGCCATACGCTCGGGAACTCGGTACGTCGGGTTCTTCTTTCATCGCTGCGCGGCTCTGCCGTGTGGGCGTTCCGGATCGACGGTGTGGTACACGAACACCAGACTATCCAGGGCGTGGTGGAAGACGTTCATCAGGTGATTCAGAACCTCAAGTCACTCGTCGTAACGCTCGACGATGACGTTGAGGAAGCCGTGCTGGAGATTCACATCGAAAAGGGTGGTCCGATTACCGCTTCGATGATCCAGACGTCGGCTGGCTCTGAGATCATGGATCCGGACCATCACCTGTTCACGCTCCAAGAGGATCGTTCGCTCCATGTGGAGCTTCATGTGAACACGGGCCGTGGCTTCGTACTGGCGAACACGCACCCAATCCCACGTGGTGCGCCGGTCGACCTCGTCCGAATCGATTCGATCTACAACCCGGTTCGTCGGGCGAATTTTTCAGTCGAAGAGACCCGGGTCGGGCAGCGGACGGACTTTGATCGCCTGACGCTGCAGGTCGAGACTGACGGATCCATTGAGCCAGAGGCTGCCGTTGCGTACGCCGCTGACCTCGTCCGGAAGCATCTGGAGTACATGTTGTACTTCGGTGAGGGCGGTATTCCGGAGGTTTCCCCTCCTGGTGCGTCACCGGTCTCGGAGCGTCTTCAGGACCTCTTCGTGCGTCCCATTGAGGACCTCGCTGAGCTGTCGGTTCGCTCGCGCAATTCACTGCAAAAGGAGAGCGTCAGCACGCTTGGTGACCTCGTGCAGCGTAGCGAGGAATCGATGCTGCAGATCGAGAATTTCGGAAAAAAATCACTTAAGGAAATCTCCGACTTCCTCGAGGAGCACAGCCTACGATTCGGCATGCAGCTCGAAGAGGGCGAAGATGGTCGCCTGTTCTTCGTAGAAGATGAGGCCGAAGCCGCAGCAGGCGGCGAGGAGTAACCGTGCGGAACCGCAAGAAGGGGAGACAGCTCTCCCGAACCCGCAGTCATCGGAAGGCAACGCTTCGCAACATGGTGACGTCGCTTTTCATGCACGAGCGGATTGAGACCACGACGGCTAAGGCGAAGGAGCTTCGGCCGTATGCCGAGCGCCTGATTACTCTGGCTCGTCGTGGTGACGTACACGCGCGTCGACTCGCAGCCATGAAGATCCAGGACCGACAGGTCCTCGGAAAGTTGTTTGATGACATCGCTCCGCGCTATATGGAGCGTCCGGGTGGCTACACCCGCGTGCTCAAACTCGGCAACCGAAAAGGTGATGCGGCGGAGATGTCGCTCATCGAGTTGGTCGGTTAGTTTGGCCGCCGTGAACAGCCAAGACTCTACCAAGGACAGGACCAAGGACATGCCGGAGAACGCTTCTCGACGTGGTGCAGCAGACATGGGAATGATCCTCATGATCGCGGCCTTCGCGGTTATGGGTGGATTCATGTATTGGATTAGTGGCGAGGCCGCCGAGGAACGGGCGAATCGTCCGGTAGCCGAAGCGCCAGTCGAGGAGGCCGATCCGGGGATCCCGGATGTGCGCTTTGGCGACAACGAGGGGACTGTCTTTCCGGAGGACTACCTCGGTCAGGTGATTCGCGGTGCAGGGTACGAGGTCGCCAGCATGCTTGGCAGCCAAGGGTTCTGGGTGGCGACACCGAGTGGCAACCCGTTCCTCATTACTTGGAACGAAGCGCTGATGGCTGAAGGGCGCACGGTAACTCAGGGCGACATCATTACTGTCGAGGGCGAGATCCGTGAGATGGATCCTTCAGCGATTGCCGCTTGGGTGACAGCGCAGACGATATCCGAGAATGATCAGATTGTGGCTGAGTTTGCAACCCACTATCTGAGAGCGCAGAACGTCGACGTGACCGGCGGTCCGGGCGCGGCGGGCGACGGCAACTAGACGCCCGCCCCTTCATACAAATTTCAAGCAGAGATCGATAGAGATGGCTCGAGTGTGCTATTCGTGTGGCAAGGGACCCGCTACGGGAAACAACGTCAGCCACGCGCACAACAAGACGCGGCGCCGTTGGTTGCCGAACCTTCAGACGGTGAAGATCGTCGACGACAAGGGCGATCGCCGTCGGGTCAGGGTGTGCACCCGGTGCATCTCGGCGGGCAAGGTCGCCAAGGCTCCACCTATGAAGGTGGCTGGCTGACCGAAGGCCCCGTGACCGGATTGGCCGTGTGAAATTAAGAGACGCCTCTCGGGATTTTTCCCGTGAGGCGTCTCTTTTTGTGCCTGGTCCGGGCTGCATCGCTTAGTTTTCACTGGACCTGTCATCAGTGGGCGATGACGGTGTGCCGTTGAGGTTGATGTCGGAAATGTGGTGAAGTAGCTGCGGGACCTGTATCCGTCACCGCTGGGGGTATGAGTGCTCTGGCTCGGTCCGCTTATTGTGAGCCACCGGACGTTTTTTTGTCGATAGGTAATGGGGACCTGACATGAGGATCTTGGTGACCGGTGCGCGTGGGCTCCTCGGTACGGAGGTTGTGCGGGCCGCACGGGTCGGAGGACATAAGGTTGTCGCACTGGGCCGCGCGGAGGTCGATGTCACCGATCCGGATGCAGTGTCGGCGTGTTTCCTGCAAGAGCAACCCGACGTCGTTGTGCACTGCGCCGCGTATTCGGCTGTCGATAAGGCGGAGTCAGAACCGGACATCGCCATGGCGGTCAACCGCGGTGGCGCCAGGAATGTCGCTCGATCCGCGCAGTCCGTCGGGTCGTCCACGGTTTACGTTTCGACCGACTACGTCTTTGACGGGCTAAAATCGTCGCCGTATCTCACGACGGATGAGACCGGCCCGATTTCCTCCTATGGCCGATCGAAGCTGGCAGGTGAGTTAGAAACTCTGGCGGCCTATACCCCGGGTAATGAGGCTGGCGATGGATCTGGACGGGTGCCTTCGGCGCTCGTTGTACGAACGGGTTGGTTGTATGGGGCCGCCGGTGGCAATTTCGTGCAGACGATGTTGCGGATCGCGAGGGACCGGGACAAGGTGAGAGTGGTCGACGACCAGGTCGGGCGCCCGACTTGGGCAAGAAACGTTGCCGAGGCCATTATCGAGTTGATTGAAGTCCGGGCAGGCGGTGTGATGCATGTGGCCGATGCAGGAGAGGCGACGTGGCTAGATCTCGCGCGGCAGACGTTCTTGGTTCAAGGTGTTGAGATGGATACTGCGGGTGTCTCGACGTTGGAATGGGGTGCGGATGCGCCCAGACCCCTGTATTCGGTTCTTGATCTCGGTGAGACGGAAGGGGTGCTTGGCCGAGGAATGACCGACTGGCGGGATGCCCTTCCCGCCTTTCTCGAGAGCCTGTGATACGGACGTACACCGATTCGGTCATCGGATCGATCGGTTCTGGGATATTAGAGTGCGTGTGAGTCGTTCTGATGATGTCAGGAGAAGAATCCTTGAAGGATTGCACGCTGCCGCCGAGGCCGTGGGGTGGGCGCTTTGACGGGCACCCGTGTGGACTCGCTTGCCTGCGTGACGGAAGCGAACTGGCATTCAATCAGGAGCGACCGGTCTCCCCGAACTATATGGCGGCAGGTCGTGCGTTGGGTGAGGCCGCTGTTGGCGGATGGTTGAAGTAGGATGAAAGGGATCGTACTTGCCGGCGGACTCGGGACGAGACTTCTCCCGATGACTCGCGTGACTAACAAGCATCTGCTTCCAATTTATGATCGGCCCATGATCTGCTATCCGCTCCAGCAACTGGCTCAAGCGGGGATTCGGGACATTCTCGTTGTCACCGGTGGCGACCATGCAGGGGACTTCCTCAAGCTTCTGCGAAACGGGCGGGACTTCGGCCTGGATTACCTTCGATATGCGTTTCAGGAGGGGGAAGGGGGTATCGCCGAGGCATTGGGGCTGGCAGAGCATTTCGCCGCAGGTGGTCCGGTTACAGTGATCCTCGGCGACAACATCTTTCAGGACTCTTTGGCACCTGCTATCGGGAGCTTTGTCGAGAACCCCGTCGGAGCGCGGCTTCTCCTCAAGACCGTGGATGACCCCCAACGGTTTGGCGTCGCGACCGTCGAACGGGAACGTGTCGTGCGTGTGTCTGAGAAGCCCATCCACCCCGCGAGCTCCCTGGCCGTCACCGGATGCTACATGTACGACCACAAGGTGTTCGACGTGGTGCGAACGCTCGAGCCCTCGGCCCGTGGCGAGCTCGAGATCACTGATGTGAACAACCAGTACATCGAGTGGGGCGAGCTTGGGCATGATGTGATCGAAGGATGGTGGACTGACGCCGGGACGGTTCCGTCCATTCACCGCGCCGCCGGACTGGTTGCCGCAGATCGTTCGAATCCGGTCCTGACGGGCGATCTGACCTGATGCGCTATCTGATCACAGGCGGCGCTGGCTTTATCGGGTCGAACTTCGTCAGACATGTGCTGGCGGAGCGCCCCGACGTGGAAGTCGTGAACCTGGATCTGCTCACATATGCTGGACACTTGGTGAATCTTGAAGGGGTGCTGGATCACCCGCGCTATCGGTTCGTACAGGGTGACATATGCGACGGCGCTCTGGTGGGTGAGGTGATGGAGGGCGTCGACGTGGTATTCCACCTCGCCGCCGAGTCCCACGTCGATCGGTCGATCGTCTCAGATCAACCATTTGTACGCACCAACGTCGTGGGGACGGCGACACTTCTTGCCGCGGCACTCGAATCCGGTGTGTCGCGCTTCGTGCAGGTGTCTACGGACGAGGTTTATGGAGAGCTGCCCTGGGTCGACCCGGCTGGACCTGACGCGGCTACGGCCCCTCGCTTTTCGGAAGACTCCCCGATCGCTCCACGCTCCCCATACGCGGCGACGAAGGCGGCCGCCGATCTGATGGCGCTTGCCTACTACGCTACGCACCAGCTGGACGTTGTGGTAACGAGGAGTTCGAACAACTACGGTCCCTATCAGTTCCCCGAGAAACTGATACCGCTGGTCATCTCGAGGGCATTGGCAGAGCAGCAGATACCCGTGTACGGAGACGGACTCAACGTGCGAGACTGGATCCACGTGTCTGATCACTGCGTCGGACTGTTGTATGCGGCTGAGGAGGGTGTGGCTGGCCAGGTCTACAATTTTGGCGGAGAGTCCGAGTTGACGAATCTCGACGTCGTCCGGAGAATCCTAGCGGCTTTGCAGAAGCACGAAAGCCTGCTCGAGTTTGTAACGGACCGGGCGGGACACGATCGACGGTATGCCATCGATTTCACTCGCGCGACGGATGAACTCGGGTGGATGCCTGCGATTGACTTCGAGGAGGGCCTCCGCCGCACGATCGACTGGTATCAGGGGTCTTCTGCGTGGATTACACAGGTGGCGACCGAGCGCTAATACGATTTCAGATCGCGATTCAGTTATCGTTTCGAGGCTCAAGTTTTTCATCGAACCCGGATAGAGCGTCAGCATGACCCCTCACGGTACGCAGGGCGCGACGGTCGGAGTGATTGGGCTCGGCTACGTGGGCCTTCCCCTCGCAGTCGAAGCAGGGAAAGGCGGCTTCAACGTGATTGGCTTTGATGTGACCGAAGTCGTTACGGCCAACGTCAACGAGGGTCAGTCGCATACCCAGGACGTGCCGTCCGAGGAAGTCGCGGTCCTGCGCGAGGCCGGTGTTCTCGAGGCAACGACTGACATGTCCCGCCTTGCTGAGTGCGATGTCATCTTGATTTGTGTGCCCACGCCGTTATCGAAAACGCGGGACCCTGATGTGTCCTACATCCTGGCAGCGTCGGAAGCGGTTGCAGGCGGGCTACGGAAAGGTCAGCTGATCATTCTCGAGTCGACGACCTATCCGGGTACGACGCGGGAAGTGATGCTGCCTGCGCTGGAAGCGACCGGGCTTTCGATTGGAGAGGACTTCAATTTGTGTTTCTCGCCTGAGCGGGTCGATCCTGGGAACGAGACCTGGAACACCAAGAACACTCCCAAAGTGGTGGGTGGGATTACCGCCGCATGCACCGAGGCCGGAGCCGCCTTCTACCGAAAATTTCTCGACACCATTGTGCCGGTCTCTTCGGCTGAAGCCGCGGAGATGACCAAGATCCTGGAGAACACCTTTCGGGCGGTGAACATCGGATTGGCGAACGAGACAGCTCTTATCGCCGAGCGACTGGGCGTCGACATCTGGGAGGTCATCGAGGCGGCTGCAACCAAGCCGTTCGGCTTCATGAAGTTCATGCCAGGGCCGGGCCTTGGCGGACACTGCATACCGGTGGATCCGCACTATCTGTCTTGGAAGATGCGGACGCTGAACTACAAGACGCGGTTTATCGAGCTGGCGTCCGAGATCAACTCGGAAATGCCCTACTTCGTGGTAGGAAAAATTCGAGAGGCACTCAAGCGTCGTCGGAAGGCGGTGAACGGCTCGAAGGTATTGGCGCTAGGTGTGGCCTATAAGCGCGACGTCGAGGACGTCCGTGAGTCGCCGGCGCTCGATGTGATTCGGCTGCTGGAGGCCGCCGGCGCTACGGTGTCCTATCACGATCCGTTCGTCGCTGAACTGCACGAGGAAGGGACGCATCTCAGCTCGGTCGAGTTGACCGATGCGGCGATGGCTGGTGCCGATGCTGTGGTGATCCTTACCGACCACTCGGATTTTGATTACCAGCGAGTGGTGGACGCCTCCACAGTACTGGTGGATGCTCGCCACGTGGCCCCCCGCAAGGTGGATGAGGTCGGTTCAAGCTGGATCGTGAAAGGGTGATGCGACCCGAAGTCATCAAGACGGCGCCAGTGGTCAAGGTCCAGCATCGCGGTATGCTGGACTAAGTCCTTGACTTCTTCGCGACCGAGCCAGACGCGGATTTTTCGTTCTTGGATCTAGCTCAAGCGCCTGGTCTTAGTGGCAGGCGAACGGTGCGAGCACTTTCGCCACGGGTCCAATGGATCGCCGGACAGTCTAGTGTGGCTAGATCGGACTGCTATTTTTCACGATCAGGAGGAATATTGTCGCCATCGACCCGAGGATGGTAACGAGCCCTGTCGTCAACGCGACTTTGTCGATTCTATTGGTGGGGTCCTTCGCCGGGACGGTAATTGCACTCCCCGCGGTAGGCGACGGGTAGCTCGACCAGAGCAAGAATTTCGATCGGGTTTGGGTGAGACCGCTCGCGGATTGGACAGAGGAAAGCTTCTTGTCTGCATCTCCCCGGAAGCCGCCCGCCGCTTGGATGTAGTATGCGAAGTCCTGGCCTTCACGGTAGAGGACTGTGACAGGCGAGTTCACCGCGCCGCTCACGACCACCGTTGGTGTGTATACCGGCACGTTGACGATGTCGCCTGGGCGGAGGAGGATATTTTCAATTCCCAGCGGGTCTATCATTGCCGCGGGGAGGTTGAGGTCGAGCCTCCCCAGGCCGGCCTCGTCTCGAATGAGCTGTACTCCTTCGACGTTCCCATTCTCAAGAATAGATCCGGCCCGAGCTATCAAGTCGAGAATACGATCGTTCTTCGACAGCAGCGTGTATTGACCGGGGACCGAGATTTCGCCTGTGATTGTGACTGACTGAGGCATCGCAAACTCAGGTTGGCGGAAGATCACAACTTGGTCAAACGGGACCAGGGTAAAGGCAGGAGCCGTCCCTGGAGCGGGGAAATCGATGCCGGCTGGACCCACGTACCTCGCATCTAGAGAGCGCTGACTCAGGTAGCTCGAGTCTAGGGGGACAAGCAGGCGATCTACGAGTTCTCCCTTTTCACGGTCCTCCGGTAGTCGCGACACTTCGGCCTGGCGCAGGTCAGCTCCAACGATCGGACCCCGGGCAAGATTCACCAGATCACGCAGGGTCATCCCTTCGTGCCACGGGAACATGTTGGGCTCAGCTACCATCCCTCTGACCGTCACGTGGAAGCTTTGATCTAGCGCAACCACAGTGCTGACTACGATCGAGTCACCGTCTTGGAGCCCTACCGGTGGAATGATCACCCCACCCAGGTGGTTCACCGCGGAAGGGTCCTCGGACGCTGTAAGATCGAGATCAATCGCCAATCGGGAGGCAAGGCCCGGAGCACGGTCAGAGGGGCGCAGAATACGATAAACGGTGACTCGTGACCGGTTGGCCCTAGGCCCAAAACCACTCCCGGCTCGGAGCAAGTCGATAAGGTCTTCGGACTCAGATATGTCGTATTGAGCAGGGCGGCCAACCGCGCCGTGCAGTTGTACTCTCCGTTCCCGTGGCGGGACAAACAAGACATCACCCTGCTCCAACGTGATGTCACCGGTCACGTCACCTTCGAGGAGATACGGGTATAGGTCGAGGGAGCTGTTCTCACCGTCGCGTCGACTGATTCGGACCTGGCGCAAATTTCCTAAGTCGGTAGGCCCGGCAGCAGCGTAAAGCGCATTCGTCACAGTAGCCACGGATGACAGCTGGTAGGCCCCGGGTTGTTCGATTTCACCGGCCACATAGATCTGGATGGTACGGAGTTCTGTGATCGTCACGTTGATCGAAGTCGTGCCCCGGCGAATGCCCGAGTAGAAGCCAGCGAAGCGATCCCGAAAGAGAGTTCGCAGCTCGGACATCGTCAGGTTTGCGACAGAAATGCGGCCGACCTGCGGGACAATAACGGCTCCATCTCGAGTAACGCCGAGTTCGTGTGCGAGCTCGGCCTCGCCGGTAAGGATCAACAGGATCCGGTCACCGGGCCCGAGCTGGTAGTCGTCGGACACAGGACCTGAGAGGAGTGGCTGGAACTGTGACGTGGCACGGCGAAAGACGTCATGCCCAAAAATGGGAAAGCCTCCGTTGCGCGAGTCGGGTAGTCTTGCGGACTGCATACCACTCATGCTCTCGACGCGCTCGAGGCCATCGGCGCTCTGCGCGGCACCGAACGTTCCTGCACCGGCGGAGGCTGCCCCGAGGTTCTGACCTGCCATGACGGCGTCCAAGCCGTCGGAGGGATAGCCCATCGAGGCTAGACGAGCGCGAACCTCCGCTTCGGTCATTCCGGATTCAACCAGGCGCTGTCTAACCAGTTCTGGGTTCTCTCGCAGGAGCCGCTGCGCTTCGGCCGCGGAAGGCACCTGGGCGAGACCGTCACTCGGACGTAAAGCACCAAGGCCGATCGCCAGCATTATCAGGATTGCTCGAGTTCTAAGAGAGGATCTCAAGTGTGTCACCATGAAGAAATGTCGAGTGAGGCGTTACACCACGTTGGTTGGCAACTGATTGTTGCCGCTCAGTACGCACCTGTGCGAAAGGCTACCGCCGGTAGTGTCTACAAGAGAATGCGAAGATCAAGCCAGAAAGACCAGTTCTCGACGTATTCTCGGTCTAGCCCCACAACTTGCTCGAAGTCTACAATCGATCTCCGGCCACCGACCTGCCAGAGTTATGTCAATCGTGGTTTGACCGACAGCCGAATGAAATGATGATCATCGTAGTCATTAGTAGTCAGTCAGGTCCGATTCGAGTAACCGCTGTCGAACGAGTTCTGGGTCCTCTTGAAGCCGTCGGGGGGGGGGCTTCCGCCAGTGAAGGTGTTTGGGCCTGTCGCAGCCCGGCTGTGGTGGCAAAAATGCCAAGGCCCACGCCCAGGCTGACCTGCTGTAGCTATGTGCCAGGGGGGCTGCCGAGAGTGGTGCTTCGCCTGCTGCAACGA
The DNA here is from genome assembly GCA_028823235.1 of Longimicrobiales bacterium. Lineage (NCBI taxonomy): Bacteria > Pseudomonadati > Gemmatimonadota > Longimicrobiia > Longimicrobiales > Longimicrobiales bacterium. The sequence continues at coordinate 21,941 of JAPKBW010000028.1, forward strand.
CGTATCGCGAGCCACTACAAGAACTTCCGCGCCGAATGTACCGTTGGGTCGGTACTGTTACAGACAACAGGCCGCGTAGCTGCTGACCGTAGTTCGCACGCCCTCGATCTGAAGGCGATCTTTGTCCACCGCTTGGTGTACGCTCGTGGTCCCAAAGACTGACATGGAAGGCTGCGATCGACTCGCTCGCAGCCAATGACATCGTACATGCTAAAAACCGCACTTAAAACCTTCGTCGGCTCTCGCCACACGCGTGAGGCCAAGAAGCTTCAGCCCCTGATCGAGGAGATCAACTCGATCTACGAAGGACTCGCTTCCCTCTCCGACGATCAGCTCAAGGCGAAGACGGATGAGTTCCGCGGCTATATCACGGAGCGAACCACGGCCGTCAAGTCGCAGATCAATGAGTTGAAGGAGGAGAAGCGACACTCCGAGGACCCCTCTGAGCGCGAGCGGTTATCCCTTGAACTTGGCGGACTCGAGGATAAGCTGCTCGGCGAGATCGAAGAGTCGCTGGAGGATATCCTTCCGGAAGCGTTCGCGGTTGTAAAGGACACCTGTCGACGACTGGTGGGCACGGAGGTCACGGTCACAGGGCAGACGTTGACCTGGGACATGATTCCATATGATGTGCAGCTGATCGGTGGGATCTCGCTACACCGCGGGAAGGTTACGGAGATGGCGACGGGTGAAGGAAAGACACTCGTTGCTACGATGCCGCTCTACTTGAATGCGCTGACGGGCAGTGGCGCACATCTGGTCACGGTAAACACCTACCTTGCCCAACGAGATGCCGAGTGGATGGGTGCCGTGTTCGGCTTTCTGGGACTCACCGTCGCCGTGATCGACAAGTTTGATCCAGGTTCGCCGGAGCGCCAAGCGGCCTACGCAGCTGACATTACATATGGCACGAACAACGAGTTCGGGTTCGACTATTTGCGGGATAACATGGTGCATCAGCTCGCGCAGAAGGTTCAGCGTGAGTATTCGTACGCGATCATCGACGAGATCGACTCGATTCTGATCGATGAGGCGCGCACCCCTCTTATTATCTCCGGTCCGGTTGGGCGCGATACCTCGACACCGTTCAAGCAGTTCAATCCACTTGTAGCCGCGCTTTGCAAAAAGCAGCAGCGGCTGACCAGCGGGCTCGTAAGTGAGGCCGAGAAACATCTTGAGGCTGGGGAGGAGTTCGAGGCGGGGGAGAAGTTGCTGGCCGTTAAGCGCGGCGCTCCGCGGCAGCGACAGCTGACGAAGATGTTCGCGGACGATCCGTCTCTTCAGACCCTCGTGAACAAGGTCGAGGGCGACTACATGCGGGAGAAGCGCCTGCATGAGGTCGATGAGATGCTTTTCTTTGCGATGGACGAGAAGGGCCACAACGTCCACCTGTCCGACCGTGGTCTCGACGAGATGTCCCCGAACGATCCCGATGCGTTCACCGTCCCGGATCTTTCAGCAGAGATGGGCGAAATCGAAGTCTCCGAGACGCTCTCGCTAGACGACAAGCGCGCCCGTATTGAAGAGCTGGAAGCGGAGTACGCTGGCAAGAGCCAGAAAATCCACGTTATCCACCAGCTGCTCAAAGCGTACACGCTGTTCCACAAGGACGAGCGATACATCATCGGTGAAGATGGACAGGTCGTCATCGTCGACGAGTTCACTGGGCGACAGATGGCAGGTCGGCGTTGGAGCGATGGCCTGCACCAGGCGGTGGAAGCGAAGGAAGGCGTGGAGATCCAGGGCGAAACGCAGACGCTCGCGACGATCACCATCCAGAATTACTTCCGGATGTACGACAAGCTGTCCGGCATGACCGGAACTGCTGAGACGGAGGAGGGCGAGTTTCATCAGATCTACGCTCTGGATGTGATCGTGATTCCGACCAATCGGCCGATTACGAGAGAAGATCGGAACGACCTCATCTTCCGAACCAAGCGTGAGAAGTACGTCGCGATTATGGACGAGGTGGAGCGGCTTCAGCGCCTAGATCTGCCGGTCTTGGTAGGAACCACGAATGTTGATGTGTCTGAGACCCTCTCGCGCATGCTCAAGCGCCGAGGCATTAAGCACCAAGTCCTGAACGCCAAGCACCATAAGTCGGAATCGGAAATCGTACGGGACGCCGGCCAGCCGGGGGCGGTGACAGTCGCCACGAACATGGCCGGACGAGGCACGGATATTAAGCTCGGCTCCAGCGTCACTGAGGCTCGCTCCGTCGAGTGGCTCAATGAGCGAAGCATCGATGTCGATGACGTGCTGCCGGTCGACCCAGTTCGTGCTGAGAAACTCAAGTTGAAGAACGACGAGGACGTCCTCGAGTATGGCGGCCTTCAGATCATCGGGTCAGAGCGCCACGATTCTCGTCGTATCGATCGGCAGCTTCGAGGTCGGTCCGGTCGACAGGGTGACCCAGGCGCGTCGCAGTTCTATCTGTCGCTAGAAGACGACCTCATGCGTCTGTTCGGTTCGGAGCGCATCGCGGGCGTTATGGACAAGATGGGTGCCGAGGAAGGTGACGTGATCACGCACGGTCTCGTTACGAAGTCTATCGAGCGCGCCCAGATGCGGGTCGAAACTAACAACTTCGAGGCCCGTAAACGCCTCCTGGATTATGACGACGTCATGAACCAGCAGCGCGAGGTCATCTATGACCTACGGCTTTTCGCTCTGGAGGGTGGGGAAGACCTGAAGGGTGAAATCTGGGAGATGATCGAGCAGGCTGCCCGAGACGCGATTGATGAGTACGCGCCTCTCGAGCAGTCGTCCGAGCAGTGGGATCTCGCCGGACTGCGCCGCCGACTGATTATCGACTTGTTCATCGTCGTTGGTGAGTTGCCAGAAGAGAACGATGCCGAGCATGAGCATGAGCGCTACGAGATCGAAACCTGGGTACTCGATGGCCTAAGGAACTCCTTCCACAACAAGATTGAGTCACTCGGTGAGCACTCCGAGCAGGTCATGAGTTTCATTATGCTCAGTGTGATCGACGAGAAGTGGAAGGATCATTTGTATGATCTAGATCACCTGAAGGCATCGATCGGCTTCAGGGGTTGGGGACAGAAGGATCCGTTGGTCGAGTACAAGAAGGAGGCCTATGACATGTTTGTGGACCTCATGACGGATCTACGGAAGACGTTGGCTAGCTACTTCTTCCGTGCACAGTTTGGCGCGCCGCAGCAGCAGAGAAAGGCGCCCCAGCGGTTGAAGTATTCGGGGTCGACGGATGGGGGTGGAGCGTCTGAGTCCCCCGCGCGACAGGGAGCGTCTAGCCAGGCGAATGTGGACGGCCTCGGAATGTCGGCGCGGGCGAGTAACGGGGACGTGGCAGGGCCGGGTTTGACCGGATTGGTAACGAATAGTGGAAAAGAGAGATCTAGGACGCCCGTGTCCGCTGAGGATGAGCCTGGGAGGAATGATCCGTGCCCATGTGGGTCAGGGAAGAAGTTTAAAAAATGTCACGGGCGTGGGTGAGGGG
>JAPKBW010000029.1 GCA_028823235.1 Longimicrobiales bacterium
CCGACGGCTCCTCGACGAACAACGCCCCGATCTGGTGATCCTTGTTGACTACCCTGGCTTCAATATGCGGATCGCCCGGGCAGCTCATGGGCGAGGCATACCGGTGTTGTACTACATCGCGCCCCAAGTATGGGCATGGAAGGCCGGGAGGGCGGCGAGGCTGGGAGTGGAATGTGCCCAGGTTGCTGTGATCCTGCCGTTCGAAGCAGATTTCCTGGCGGACCATGGAGTCGACGCGACGTACGTAGGGCACCCGCTGCTTGACCGTCCCGATGATGTCCCGACGCGAGCGGAGTTCTTCGAGAAATGGGGGCTCGATCCAGAACGCCCACTCTTGGCCGTCTTCCCGGGCTCGCGCGCACAAGAATTGAAACGACACCTGGGCCCGTTCGCCGCGATCGCACGGAAGGTGACTGCAGCCCGCCCCGATGTCCTCCCCGTATTCTCGCGTTCCCGATCGGTCAGCGCGCTCCCGTTCCATGGCATCGGCTTTCCGACCGTGGAGGATACGCGGGCCCTTCAGCGCTATGCGACAGCCGGATTAGTGAAGTCGGGTACCACGACGCTCGAGACGGCGCTGGAAGCATTACCTAGTGTGATCGCTTATGTCGCCAGCCCGATCACGGCGGCAATTGCCGTGCGTGTCATGAAAAACAGTCACATCGGCCTGCCCAACCTCGTCGCCGATGCGCGGATCATGCCTGAGTTCATCCAGGGCGAGGTGCGCCCAGAGCGCATCGCTCCCTTGCTCTTGGAACTGCTGGACACATCTAGCTCTGCCCGACGCGATCAACTGGAGAGTCTAGAGACAGTCCGTGCCCGACTCGGCGAGCCCGGTGCGGCCGAGCGTGTCGCGGACCTGGTAGATCACCTGTTGTCTGATGTGGACCACAGGGTCGGTCTATGAGCGAACTGCGCTTCGAGTGCGCCGGTGTCCTAGGTGCAGGATTGATAAGTGGCTGGTTCTTCACCACCCGCCTAGAGCGCATCGGCCCGGAGCACTACCTGCAATTTCGGGAGAAGAAGCAGCCGTTCATGTTCGTCTTGTGGCATGGTCTCCTCCTGCCGCTGGTTCATTACCATCGCAACGAGGGCATCGTCGCCCTCGTAAGTGAACACGACGATGGAGAGTACCTCACTCGTATCCTCGAGCGGAACGGCTTCGGAACCGCCCGGGGATCCAGCACGCGTGGTGGTACCAAGGGCCTAAAAACCTTGCTCCGTGCGGCCCGATCAGGTCACGACTTGGGTGTCACTCCGGATGGCCCGACGGGCCCTCGATGCGTACTGAAACCTGGCGCTCTGGCGGCGGCTCAAATTGCGGGTCTTCCTGTGATCCCGATCGCTGTCAAATCTTCTGCAGGATGGCGCTTCAAAAGCTGGGATGGGTTCCTGGTTCCTCGTCCGTTCTCGAAGATCACGATCGAGTACCTCCCCCCACGCTATGTGCCACGCGATGCGACCCGAGAGGAGTTGGCGGTCATGGCTGAGGACATCGGCGCAGATCTCAATGCTAGGGATACGACGTGAATCGTCGAGTCCATGACTTCGCTTATCGGTGGTGGGACGGACAATTCGGTGTGGCAGGAGCGTTCCTGACATTGTTGCTGACACCCATTTCATCGCTATGGGGTGCTGTGGCACGGTCTAGGGCCCTCCGTTATGCGGGAAGGGGTGCCATGGATGTGGATGGGCTTACGGTCGTTTCTGTGGGCAACCTCGCAGTTGGAGGTACAGGGAAGACCCCTATCTCTTCCTGGGTGGCCTCGGTTTTGGCACATTCGGGTGCCAAGCCCGCGTTGCTTCTGAACGGGTACGGCCGAGACGAGGAGCTTTTGCACCGTGCGTGGACTCCTGACCTGACGATCGAGTCCGGCCGGGACCGGATTGTGACCGCCAGACGGGCACGGGACGCCGGATGTGATGTGGCCGTCCTGGACGATGGGTATCAGTATCAGCGTCTCGCCCGGGCGCTGAACATACTATTGGTGAGCGCCGAGGATCGGTTTCCTGCTCGGCTCCTGCCATGCGGCCCCTATCGGGAAGGTCCGACCGCCCTGGACCGGACCGACGTGCTCCTAGTTACCCGGCGCATCGCTCCGGAGGACTTCTCCAGAGAGAAGGTGAAGATCGTGAGGAGTTTGCCGGGTGTCGCCGAGGATCTCGTGGCTGGTGGAGTGTGGCTCGCGCCCGGTGACGTAGTTCAGCTGACCCCGGGCTGGGAACCAGCCTCGGGGCGGGGTGAGGGTGTCCGTGCGCTGTCAGATCTTTGGGATCCCTTCGTTCTGACCGCCATCGCCCGTCCCACGCCACTCATCGCTCAAGTGATGGCTGTGTGCGAGCGTGCAGACCTGATCGCGTTCGGTGACCACTATGAGTTTACCAGCGAAGACGCGGAGAAGGCCCGGCGAAGGGCGAAGTCTCGGCCGTTGCTGGTCACGGAGAAGGATGCCGTGAAGCTCGAGCCGTTCGCTGACGTCCTGACCGACACGTGGGTGCTGAGCCAGCGGATCGTCTGGGATTGGGGTGAGCAGGACGTGCGTGACGCGATTCTGACAGTGGTCGCTCGATGAAGGTCATGCTGGTCGTCGTAGGGCGAGTCCGGGGAGAGATGGCCGACGCGGTAGTCGAATATGAGAAGCGTGCCCGCCGCTACTGGAAGTTCGAGGTGATCGAGGTTGCCTCTGGAGCCCCGGCGCGTGACTCGTCGCCTGACGCGGTGCGAAACGCCGAAGGAAAAAGGATTCTTGCCCGGATCCCGCCCACGATCGATGTCGTAGCGATGACCCGGGATGGGAAGGGCATGGACTCGAGGGAACTGTCAAGGTATCTCGAAGAGCACGGGATTCGAGCTTCGGCTGGTGTCGCTTTCGTCATCGGGGGCGCTTTCGGGCTCGGGGCTGACGTGTTGAAAAGGTCCCGCCGGAAGTTGTCGCTGTCGACAATGACGCTTCCGCATGAAATGGCCCGCCTGTTTCTCGCAGAACAGCTTTATCGCGCAGGCACGATTCTGCGCGGTGAACCGTACCATAAAGGCTGACATGGAGTTGATCGTATCTCGTCCTCGCGGAGCGAGGGTCGTGCAGGATTATCTCTCGGGCGAAGGGGCCAGTCCGGCGTTCTTCGGCCGACCTTTCGATGATTTCTCCTCATTTATTGAGAAGGCTGCTGAGGTCGACCGCCGTTTCGACCGTGCTGCCCGCGAGCGAGCAGTGGAAGCGATCATTATCCCGGAAGACGGCGATGCGTCACGCCTCGACGCATTTGTCGAGAAGGGCGGATATATGGTTACGACTGGCCAGCAGCCGGGGCTCTATGGGGGCGCGATGTACAGCCTCCACAAGGCTCTGACTGCCGTTCGCCTTGCGGAAACGCTCGAGAAGCGACTCGGTCGCCCGGTCATTCCCGTCTTCTGGGTCGCGTCTGATGACCATGACTGGGCGGAGGCCAATCACGCAGATCTCATTGGAACCGACAATGAGCTGCGGCGCTACGAACTGCCTCCGCTTGAAGGGGACCGTTCCCCTCCGTTGCACCGAATCGAGTTCGGGGCTGAAGCTAGCGACGTCCTTGAGTCATTCATTCAAAGCATTCCTGATAATGACTTTAGTGCAGAATACGTCGAGTTGCTTCGAAGTGGATTTTCGGAAGGGTGTACCATGCCCGGAGGCTTCCATGCACTGATGCAGAAGCTGCTCGGGCCCTTTGGGCTCTTCTTTACTGATGCGGCGCATCCCGCGGTGAAACAACACTCCACTGAGCTACTGCTGGCTGAATTGGAACGTGCCGAAGAGCTCGAGGGGGTTCTGAGTTCCACGGCTGATGCCCTAGAAGCATCGGGGTACGATCTGCAGGTTCCCATCATGCCATCGGGTGTGAATCTCTTCTTGGAAGGACCTGCCGGTCGCGAGCGGATCTATCGCGATGGCGATGGCTTCCGACTCCGAACGTCAGGAAAGCCTCTGCACGCCGCCCAGATTCGTAAGGCCGCCGAGACAGACCCGACTACGCTCAGTCCAAACGTGCTGTTTCGTCCTGTCGTCGAGAGTGCTGTGTTTCCAACGCTGGCCTATGTGGGCGGGCCGGGAGAAATGGCTTACTTCGCTCAGTTGCGGGCCTACTTCGAAGCACACGATATCGAAATGCCGATCGTGTTCCCCCGTTTTGCGGCCACTATCGTGGAAACAAAAATTCGAAAAGTGTTGACGAAATTCGACATAGGTATCGAATCTCTGAATCGTCCGTTCCACGAGATCTCCACGGAGTTGGCTCGAGAAGGCGTTCCGGACGACGTGCGGGCTGCAATCGGAAATCTTCGGGGATCGCTCGGAGCCGGCGTTGGTGAGCTTCAGAAAGCTGCTACGGCGGTCGACCCGACCCTCAAGGGGCCGGTCCAGTATTTAAGAAGTTCTGCGTTCACTGCGCTCGATGACGTCGAGAAGAAGGTCACACAGGCGGTCAAGCGGGAGAGCGAGATCACGCTCTCCCAGCTGGAGAAGGCCCAGCTTCACCTTTTCCCGAATGGTAGCCCCGCGGAGCGTGTGCAGAGCCCGATCTACTACTTGACTCGTTACGGTGGCTCGGTTCTTGAACGTTTGCATGAAGCATTTACAGTGAATCTCGATTGAGTCTGGCGTGTAGGTGAGCCAGAGAGCTTGTTTCCCGTTCTCTTCCCGATCTAACTTCTGGTCATGTTTACTCAGCTGTTCTTAATTTTCGTGTTGATGATCCCACTCGTTGCGATCGTTCTCGATTCGCAGTTGGGCCGCGCGCTGGCGTCGAGGCTAGAACAGCCACGCTTGGATGGGGCGTCCGATCTGGACGCAGAACGTATCGCGTATCTGGAAGGGGAGGTCGAACGGCTGGCGAACGAAGTCATGCGCCTCGCCGAAGAAGGCCAGTTCGTGCATCAACTGCTGACGGAAGGGAAGAACTCGGAGGGTGGGGTACTTCCGCCAAGTGACGACCCAGCCTAAGCCGGCAGAAGGCCAACCCGATGGGCGTCGGGCAGCCGCGATTGTGGCCACCGGGATCTTCATCAGCAAGATATTCGGCTTTGTGCGCGAGCGTGTTTTCGCGCACTACTTCGGGTCTGGAGGGTTTGCAGACGCGTGGTGGGCGGCCCTCAAGATGCCGAACGTCATCCGCAACCTGCTGGGTGAGGGAACGTTGTCGGCGTCGATGATCCCGGTCTACGCCGAGTTCATTGAAGAGGGTCGGGAGGAAGAGGCAGCTCGGTTCGCTGGCGCCGCGCTCGGAATCCTGACGTTGCTCGCCTCGGGAATCGCCCTCCTCGGGATCGCGTTAGCCCCGCTATTGGTCGAGTTGATCTTCGGGGTCCTCGGGACCTGGTCCCCAGAAACGAGAAAAGTGACAGTCGTTCTGGTGAGGATCCTCTTTCCGATGACCGGCCTGTTCGTGATTTCGGCCTGGGCGCTTGGAATCCTGAACAGTCACCGCGTTTTCTTCGTGTCTTTCGTCGCTCCAGTGTTTTGGAATCTGACGATGATCACGGCGCTGACCGGTGGCGCGCTGTATTTCGGTCTCGAAGGCCGAGATCTCGTCGTGGCGCTCGCCTGGGGTGCACTCGTCGGCGGAGCGCTGACGCTTCTCGTACAGGTCCCCTTCTTGCTCCGGCACACGAAAGGGATGCGTCTGTCCCTCGGCCGGGGTGTCGCGGGAGTCCCAGAGGCCGTTCGGAACTTCGTCCCGGTGGTCGCTTCGCGCGGGGTCGTGAACATCAGCGGATACCTAGATCTGATCCTTGCTGGCACGCTCATGCCCGGGGCCGTGGCGGTTATGGGATATGCCCAGACGTTCAGTAATCTCCCTGTCGCCCTGTTCGGCACGGGCGTCGCTGCTGCGGAACTGCCTGAAATGGCTCGTATGCGGGGTGAGCACGCAAAGCTCCTCGGCGAACGGGTTCGTGTGTCCACGGAACGTGCGCTCTACTTCCTGATCCCTTCGGCCGTGGGTTATCTCTTGCTCGGGGATGTCGTCGTTGCAGCCCTCTACCAGACCGGTGCGTTTGGGGATGTACAGTCGTTGATCACATGGGGTGTCCTTGCCGGCTATTCGCTCGGGCTCACGGCGTCCGCGAGCTCGCGTGTGCTTTCGTCTGCGTTCTACGCCTTGCGGGACACGCGGACCCCGGCACGGATCGCTTACATCAGGGTTGCGACCTCCGTCGCAGTTGGCCTGAGCCTGATGATTCCTGCCGATCAGCTGGGATTCTCAACGCTCCGGCTCGGAGCTGCCGGGCTGGCGGTCGGGTCGTCCGCCGGGGCGTGGTTGGAATACCTGCTTCTGCGACGGGCGTTGCATCGGCTGGTCGGGCCACACGGCCCGTCCGCCGGGACCATACTGCGTCTCATGCTGGCGGCCACGGTCGCCGGTGCGGTCGGAGTGCTCCTTCAGGTTCTGCTGCCTAGTGCCCATCCGATTCTGATCGCTCTGGAAACGCTGATTCCGTTCGGGGCAGTCTATCTGGTCGCGACAGCTGTGCTTGGTCTTGAATCGCCGCTATTCCGGCGCGCGAACGCTCCACTGATCTGACATCACCGTGCCTGTAGAACGGGAACGCCTCGCCAACCTGCCGACGCAGCCGGGCGTCTATCTGTTTCGGGACGATCGCAATCAGGTCTTGTACGTGGGGAAGGCGAAGGCACTCCGGCCGAGGGTGAGGAGTTATTTCCATCGCGAAGCCGACCTCTCTCCGAAGAATCGAGAGCTCGTAAGGCTGATCGATGACGTGGAGACGATTGTCGTCGGCAGTGAAGGGGAGGCGCTGATTCTCGAGGCGAACCTCATCAAGGAGCATCGCCCGCGCTTCAACATCCTCATGCGGGACGACAAGAATTACCCGTACATCAAGGTCACCGTACAAGAGCCGTTCCCCCGGGTCTACGTCACACGCCGGGTCACCAACGACCGGAGTCGCTATTTCGGTCCGTATACGTCCGTCGGACCCATGCGGCAGGCACTCGAGTTGATTAAGAGGCTCCATACCGTCCGGTCGTGTCGGTACAAGCTCCCGAAGGAGGCTCCCGAGCGCGCCTGTCTGGACTATCACATCGGCCGGTGCAAGGCTCCCTGCGTCGACCTTCAGACGGAGGAGGACTATCGAAGGATGATTGATGAGATCATCCGGATCCTCGAGGGTGACACCGAGGGACTGCGGTCCGTGATCGAGGAGCGGATGCAGGATGCGTCCGCGGCGCTGGATTTCGAAAGGGCCGCCAATATGCGTGATGCCCTGGGCGGCCTCGACGGGATCGCGGGGCAGCAGCGAGTGCACAATGCGCAGGGAGGAAGCCTGGACGTCGTCGCGATTGCTCGCGACGGAGAGATCGGGGCAGGGGTAGTCCTGAAGATACGATCCGGTCTGCTGCTTGGGAGAGAATCCCAGCGGTTCGCGAAGATTCTCAACGAATCGGACGAAGACCTGCTGAGTTCGCTCGTGTCACGCCACTACCTCGGCAACGGTGCTGCGGGTGGGGCGGACTTCCCTCGGCAAGTACTTCTGGCGTGCGACTTCGAAGATCGAGCGCTCCTGGGGGAAATTCTCACGGCATCTGCGGGTCGAGTCGTCTCGGTAGACGTCCCCCAGCGAGGCGACAAGCTTCGACTCGTGGACTTGGCGGAACAGAACGCCCGCCAAGTCCTAGAGGACCGAGTCACGGCTATGGCCTACGCGGCGGATCGTGCCGAGGAAGCGCTCTTCAGCCTTCAGGACGAACTCGACCTTAAGGTCGTCCCGCGACTCATCGTCTGCTTTGACATTTCCCATATGCAAGGTAGTGATACCGTGGGGAGCGCCGTCGTGTTCGAGAACGGAGAGCCCCGACGGGCCATGTATCGTCACATGCGTGTGAAGGGCACGTGGGGGAATGACGATTATCGGTCGATGGCCGAGGTCGTGAGGCGGTATTTTCGACGACAGCGGGACGAAGGACAGCCGATTCCCAATCTCGCGGTCATCGACGGCGGAAAGGGGCAACTTTCCGCGTCCCTGCACGCGCTAGCGGAGATTGACTTCGGCGACGTGGCGGTCATTTCCCTCGCCAAGAAGGAAGAGGAGGTATTTCTCCCAGGTCAGTCTGAGCCAGTTCGGCTGGACCGCAGACATCGCGCCCTGCACCTGTTACAACGCTGCAGAGACGAGGCACATCGATTCGCCGTTCGGTACAACCGGAAGCTGCGAAAGAAGCGGACTATCCGTAGCGATTTGGGGGAGATTCCCGGCATCGGTCCGCAGCGCCAGAGTGTGCTCTTGCGTCGTTTTGGCTCACTCAAGGGTGTGAAAGAGGCCACCCGCGATGAAATTGCCCGCATCCCGGGCTTTTCGGAGGCGTTAGCGAGTCGAATTCTGACGTACCTGGGGCGCTGAGGCCGGATTCATCCAACACCTGGTGGGGGTGCCGTATCAAAGGCGTGCGGCCGAGATGACGGGCTCTTGCCGGCAGTTGGATGGTTGGATTACCTGGAGTCACTAGGGCCGGGAGCAAGGTCTTGGCCACGTTTTCAAGGCTTTCTAAATTACTCGGTCGGTATGTAATATTGACCCCAATGGAGGAACCCTGGATGAAGATCCGTTACGGACTCGTCTCGGTCATAGCGATCGGGCTCGGCCTCGTCGGATGTGCATCTGGCGGCGGCGGTGATGTTGGCTCGAGCGACGTGATGTCCAGTGTGGGGGGGAGCGGAGCGGGCTTTAGCCCCCGCAACACTGACCTCACCCGTGCGGCAGAGAACGCCATCGAAGCGGCGGAGGACGCGGCATCAGACGCTGAGGCGCGCGGCCACTATGACCAGGCCGTGTCGGCTGCTCAATCTGCTATCACGGAGGACCCACAGAACCCGCTCGCGCACCGCCTCGCTGGAGTGGCGTCGATGGGACTGGATGACTACGTGGGCGCGTCAGGCCACTTCGATCAGGCACAGGATCTCCGCCCGCTCTACGAGTTCGACCTCGTCGGAATTCGGGAGGCTGCTTGGCTCGACCTCTACCAAGAGGCCACTCCGTACGTACAGTCGGGGGACTATGCCACCGCGGCGACCCACTTCGAGAACGCGAACGTGATTTACTCGGGTCGTCCGGAAGTAATGATCACGCTCGGTAAGATCTACGCGCAGCTCCGCGAGCACGATAAGGCGGTCGAGAACTTCGATGCCGCGCTGGCGTTCATGGGGTCGGACGTCGTTGCGACGATGGATTCCGTCACAGTCCAGGGCTGGCGGGAGCAGATGGCCGATCTGCCTATGCTCCGAGCGCAGGTGCTTGCCGACGCAGGACGCTTTGAGGACGCTGTGGAGACATATCGTCATATGTCGGCTGCGAACCCTGACGATATCGAGTTGAAACGCGGCCTCGCGGCCATCCTCCTCGAGATGGGGAACCGTAGCGAGGCGACTCAGATGTACGACGAAATGCTCACCATGCCGGGACTAATGGCGGCGGACTTCTTTGCGATCGGCGTGGGTTTCTATCAAGGGAGCGACTATGCGCGATCGGCAGCCGCGTTCGAGGGCGCTGCTACTGCGAGCGTCAACGACCGGGATGCGATCGAGATGTGGGCACGTTCGCTCCAGCTCGACTCGATGTGGACAGAGTTGCCGCCGGTCACCGAGCGCTGGGTAGACCTCGACCCAAACAGCCAGAACGCCTATCTGATCATGGCGCAGTCTGCGAACCAGACCGGTGACGCGGAGAGGACCCAGTTGGCGATCCAAGCTGTCGACGGGCTGGAGGTGACAGTGAACGATCTACAACTCAGTCGCCTCGGAAACGGTGGTGCCGCTGTTAGCGGGTCCTTGGCTAACAAGACGCTCGAACAGGGGGCGAGGGTTTTGCTTCGCTTCACCTTCTACGCGAATGATGGCACCCCTATAGGTAGTGTGACTGAAGCTGTTTCTGCCGGGATGATCGACATGGGGCAGGTTTTTCAGATACAGTTCGATTCAGCCGAGCCGGTCGGCGGGTATGGATACGAAATCCTGGGGTGACTTCGGTCTAACGATGTGAGGACGGGCGGTTCGGTGGGAGCCGGGCCGTCCGTTTTGTCTTATGTCGTCGGGGCTGGAGTTCGGTAACGGAGTTCTGGGTGCTGATTTCGAGAGCGACCATCAGGGCGATCGACCCCAGGGTTCCGTCCAGAAATCGGGAGAGTCTCGTGATAAGGATGCCTGAGGCCGCGGGCTTGATTCTCGGCACCGTGGGGGGAGGTGGTACGTCACGGCCGATGATGAACCTGCCTTCGGCAGCAGGAAACCCTTCGTGGTCATTGAGGCTTAGCTCAACGCCGTATTCTTCCGTGAGCTGGCCGAGCACTTCGAACGGATGGCCGATGTCGGCAACCGAGCCGCTCGCGATCGAGGGTGCGTCAACCGGGTAAAAGCACTGAGCCGTGAGATACCCTTGATCGCATTGTCTCCCCGGGTTCGTCCATGTTTAGATCTTCGAGGTTCCTCAGGGGAGTCAATGGAATGACATCACTGCCCGAATTGTGTTGCAGACCCAGGAAGGTCAGGCTGGTCAGGCCGGCGAGCGATGCTGTGTCCGATAAGGAGTTGTCCCGCAGACTCAGCTAGCGAGGCCTTGTCACATTGTAAGCACTGATGAGGTTCGTAATCCCCCCCCTTGATCTAAGGCCGGAAGGCGCGGGCAAGCGAAAGCCCCGGCCAGACACTTGGTCCAGCCGGGGCTTTCGCCATTCTGAAGAGCTAGCACTCCTTCATTCTCAGTCACGCATACGCACCACGCGGGGCGTTACCCGACAGTAAGCTCATAGCTGTAACCACCGATCAGCTCTGCTGAGTCGAACTGAGCGTTGAAGAGCTCGGCCATGTCTGCGGCGGCGAGCGTAACCGATGACGTCACTGTGCCGATTGGCGAGCCACTCGTACCATAGAAAGTGACGGTCAGAGTCACCGACGTCCCCTCCTCAAGCGTCTTGTTTACCACGTTTCCGCTGACGTTTCCGCCGCCTGCGCCAAAGCGCTGCAACTGGAGTTGATCAACGGCGACCTCCATGTTCTGGGCAATGCCCATGGTCTGTTGCGTGGCCTCGGTGTCACCATTCTTATTCGCAGCTTGCGCCCAAATCAGGTAGGCGTTCTGGCTATTCGGATCCAAGGCAGCCCACTGTTCTGCGACAGCGGGAATGTCGGTGAACAGCTCATCCAGTAGCAGGGTACGGGCCCACATTTCCGCTGAGTCTCGGTCAGTGGCGTTCAGTTCGACCGCCTGGCTAAAGGAGCGTACGGCGTTCACCCAGTCGCTCGCTTGATAGAAGCCAACTCCGATCGAGAAGAGGTCCGGTCCACTAAGACCAGGCTTTGAGAGCAAGTCAGCGTACACTAAGAGCGCTGCGGCTTCATCGCCCGAATCCATCAGGACCGTCGCCAGGCTCCGGATATGCTCCATGTTGCTCGGATCAGCCTCACTGAGTGAGCGGTAGGCATCGGCGGCCTCAGCCGAGCGGCCCGAACCAGCAAGGGTCTGTGCATGGAGGAGGGGTAGCACGGACGCCTGGTCCTGCCAGTCGGCGACCGTTGCAGAATCTTTAGCAGCAACAGCCTCCGAATTCATGAACACACCCACTTGCTCGATAAACACAATCGACCGCTCGTAATCGCCAAGGGAGCCGTATAGCTGGGCGAGTGTCACCATGATCTCAGGGCGGTCCTGGAAAATCGCGTGCGCATTTTCAAAGATGGCCGTGGCTCCTTCGTAGTCTCCCGCGGAAACCAGTGGCGAAGCTTCCTGATAGAGGTCGATCCAAGTCCGCTCGCGCAGTTCCGCATCTTCGAACTCGTAGAGCGGGTAGAGCTCTTGTGCCTGGTCGAAGTGAGCTCCTGCCTCGGCATATTGCTCAAGCTCGAGGGAGGCCATAGCGGCGAGGCGATGCCCGAGCGGATTGTTCGGATTTTCGGCAATTTCCGCCTGTGCGGCCGTCAGCGCAATAACGTAGTATTGACGGCGTTTCGCCTCATCATCCTCGTCCTCCGCATCGTCGATCGCGTCTTCCGCGTCGTCGGTGTAGTCCGTGTCTCGGGGACGTTCGCCAACCTGTGCGGCCAGCGACCCGCCTGCCAAAACCATTAGGAATGCGATCAGTCCAAGTCCCGCTGCTACCCTCTTCATGCACAACGCTCCAATTGGGTGAAGAACTATTCTCATAAATGAACCTCAATTGAGCAATAAGGTTGATCATTTTGTGCCGCTGCTCCCGGCTGCTCATCGATTCCACAACGACAGGCTCTGTTCCGGCCGCGTCGGCGTGCCGAGTTCATGTTACAGCGCGGCGCCAGTTTTGGTTCGCATCCGAACGACCGTCCTTCGTGGTGCTCGGGTAGTTCACCTTCTGGCTGCGAGTGCAGCGCGCGGCGTAGGCCGGCGCGGTCATGCCGCCCACACCATCGAGTTGGGCGCGGCGGTCAGGCCCAACCGGCGCCGGGGTTGGAGTGCAGCCTGCCGACAAGTTTCCAGAGTGGGGTACTCCCCGGCACACTCGAAGACAAGGAGATTCGAGTATGCCGGGGAAACTATCGAGAGCCACGTATGGTCCTGACAGCCCAAAATAAGAAAGCCCGCAAAGACTTCCTTAATTAGTGCTAGGCATCATGAGGTGAGCCCAGGGTGTGTCCTGGAACATGACGTAAGGTTCACCAGTCGTGTGATCCGTATTCATGCCCTTCAAGGTTGCAGCATCGACCGGAAAAATCATTACGTGGGGACCTGTGATCACGCCATCCGCGGGATTCTCAGGCGGGCCCGCAAAGGGATCCGTGTTGCTGTTGTCGTAAGAGCCCATGAGCATGTAGGACAAGCCCATCGTCTCAATTTCGGGCTCCATACCCGTCATCCAGCTGCCTACCCAGGCCATCGCAGGAGTGTCAAAGCACATCGGATCAAGGCCAGGGGTAACGAGTCTGTCTGGGAAACAAGTCCAACCGTTATCGCCCTCTCTGAGCACCGCCGGATCTTCGCCCTCAGCAGCCGGCCAGTCCAACACCGTCGCACCTTGAGAAACAACGTTCGAGGCAGCGCTCATCGCACTAGTAACCTTATCTTCTGTTGATGACTCAGCAGTAATTTCTGCCGAAGCCAGCTCTGCCATCTGCGCTTCTTCCCCTTCCTGCTCCACAGGGCCGCATGCAGCCAACAGAATGGAAACGAGGAATACCGGGAGGGGCTTGAATAACTTCATGAGATAGCTCCTGTGTGTTAACACTCTTTACCTAATGGACGGCTAGAGGCCATACCCAAGGCCTGAAGCGGACGTATTGTATCTTACTTATCTGTGCCTCCTTCTCCTATAGGAAGGGGCCCCTTAACTGCATGCGATTCAATCACTGACAGGTACCGTGAACGTGCGCTCAGCAGCAGTTGAGCGCACCCCGCAAAAGAGTCTGCGATTCCGGCGGTTCATCTCGGGCCGCGTAGGGATTTGAGGCCGGTGGTCCGAAGCGGGCCTTCGTCTTCTGGACCGTGATTCGGATGGCTTTTGCGCGACGGGTGGCACACTCTGCTGATACGGCGGTCAAGTGCCCGCATTCCGATCCGACCAACGCTGACGACTGTGTCCGGGTGCGCCCGACAGCGACTTGGGATGGCGGGGGTGTCGTGTCTTGGGTCAGCCGCGCACGACGCCGCGTCGTGTGAAGAAGGTGCGCTCCGACGAGGCAGCGCTGCGCACGGACGTGACGCGCTTGGCGAGTCGATTCGGTCGATGAGGCAGCTGAAGCAGTTTTTGTGACAACTGGTGAACGCGAAAGCCCCGGTCGGACTCTAAGTCCTACCAGGGCTTTCGTTTACCACAGAGCGGGAGACCGGGCTCGAACCGGCGACCCTCAGCTTGGGAAGCTGATGCTCTACCAGCTGAGCTACTCCCGCATACGGCGAAATGTAGTAGAGGGTTTGGGGTGGTCAAGAAAATTACGGTGTAGAGTGGAGCCTTCCGCTCTCGTAAGTGATTATTAGGATGTGATCACAACGCCTCCCATGCTGCGGAGCCTCCTTACAGGCCGACTGCGACGTTTGGTCGCGTTCTGGGTCACGCTCCGCGTTGATGTCACTTCCCACGGGGGTGATCGGTGGGGCAGTCTCCGCTGGCTCACGCTCTTCCCGCTCATCGGGTGTAGCTGTGTCGCGTCCGATCAGCCGGTCGACTCCGGCGCAGTGGCCTATTCGCGCACCCTCGGGGCGGCAGGATGGTGGGGACTACTGCTGACCGTCCGCGATCCAACCGGTGGTGCCGTCCGGCGATCGGACGTAGAGATAGCCCTGGAACCGTCCGAGGACTGGAACCTCCGTCCCGGCGGCGAATTGAGCTATCACCGGAGCGTTTGTGGCCGGACGGGCACGAACGGACTCTCCGCTAGCCACGACTTGCGAAGACACAGGCTGGTCCGCTGACTCCGTCAGGCGAGCGGCCACATAACCCTGGGTGCCATCCGGAAGCCGGACACGGTAATAGCCTCCGGACCCGGCGAGAACGCGAAGCGGGGTGTATTGAAGCATCTCCCGGAGCACATCCGAGCGAGCACTAGGGGCGGCCCGGAGTCGGATTCCGTCATTCCGAAGACGAACCCATGACCCGAGCTGATCGAGATCCGCGGTCATGTCGGCCATCCTTCCCGATGTCGTTCGCAGGAAGGGAGATGGATCAACCGGACCCTCACCTCGGCGGTAGACACCGAAATGGAGATGGGGCGGGGTTGTTCGCGCATTTCCGGAATTTCCGACGAACCCGAGCGTGTCCCCGGTCTGCACGCGATCTCCGTTCGCCACATGCTGGCTGTCGAGATGAGCGAAGTAGATGTTTGAGTTCCGAACCGGGTCCCGAAGCCAGACTACCTTGCCGCCCAGATTGGTCACGTCTACCCGATTGACCACACCTGCCGACGTCGCGAGCACGGGTGTGCCGCGGCGCGCGAAGATGTCGACCCCATCGTGACGTCGGCGGCCCCCTTCACGCTCGACGCCGAACACGCTTTGCACGGCTCGCATGCCGTGGCCTTCGACGGGGAAGGCGAGCTGGGCATCGAGCCGAAGCCGAACACGGTACTGGCCTCCGCGCAGGAGCTCAGGCTGAAGCCGAAGAATGAAGTCTCCGCCGCGCCATGGCTCGTGCACGAACGCTCCCGGCACGGAGTCGGAAGATAGAATCGGCCTAGGCGGGTCACCCTCTGATGCAGGGACTCTGAAAAGGTCTACGAAGACCTTTGCGCCATCCTCGCTCTCGAGCTCGATCTCTGCAAACAACTTTTGGCCACGCCCGACGGTGACCCGATACGCCATCGCTCCCGGATCTTCGGCCGCGATGAAGCCCTCCTCCTCGAACGGGAGGCTGACCGGAGCCGCCGCATCGACAGCGGAGCGGCCTGCGGTGAGCCAGTCACGCCCTAGGGCAGTTTCCGCGAGCCCCGCATCGGAAAGACTCTCTTGATAGGCCTCATGCGGCGTCAGGTCGCGAAAGCGATCATGCACCTGCTCCGCTTGCTCGCAGGCTACAAGCCCGAGCGCGACCATACTGGCCGGCACCCATAGTGTCCGTCTTCCCCGCATCACATTCCCCACTTCACGCTCATTGATCTGGAGCGGCGTACGGTCATCCGTTCTCCTCTTCGATGAGACTAGGACTTTGCATTCCGGGGTTCGAAGCTGTGGCTGTCCTCGCGGCTGGGTCAAGATCAACGCCGTCCTCTTGGGACTGCGATTCCTCTCCCATATCGTTCAAATTGGAACTACCCGTTGCCACGGTTAGCTTTTTGACTTCTCGCGACGCCTCCCGCTCGCATCCCCGTGCAGGTTTTTCCGTGGTCCGCATTGCCGAAATCGAAGCCGGAAGTATCGCCGACGAGTTGAATCTCGAGATCGGCTCACGTGTCGTACGCATCAACGGCGAACGCGTGCGTGATGGTATCGACCTCACGTTTCTCCTGTCAGACACCGAGATCGAAGTCGAGACCGTGAATCCGGCGGGCGAGACGATCGTCTATGACATCGAACGAGATCCCGGTGATCCGATCGGGATCGTGCCTGCGCCCGATACGATTCGGGAGTGCGCCAACAAATGCGTGTTCTGTTTCATCGATGGTAATCCGCAGGACGCGCGGAAGACGCTCTGGCTCCGAGACGATGATTTCAGGCTTTCGTTCACATACGGGAGCTACGTCACGCTCACGAACCTAGGCCCCAAGGGCCTCCAAAGGCTCGTCGACCAGCGGATCTCTCCCCTGTATGTAAGTGTCCACGCGACAGAGTCGGAGGTTCGGGAACGCCTGTTGGTGAACCAGCGCGCGGGCCTCATCATGGATCAACTACGAGAGTTGATCGCTGGGGGGCTCGAGGTCCACACACAAATCGTGCTCTGCCCGGAGTGGAACGATGGGGCCCATCTCGATCGGACGATCGAGGATCTGTGGGGGCTGGGCGGGGCGATTTCGTCGCTTTCTGTAGTTCCAGTCGGGCTGACCCGGTACAACTTGGAAAATCCGGTCCGGCTGTTGAATCCGGATGAGGCGGCGCAAGCGATCGATCGCGTGGATGAAGCCCGTGTGAGAGGGCTGGCTGAGCGAAGCAACGGCTGGTGCTACGCCGCGGACGAGATGTACCTAATCGCAGGGCGAGAAGTCCCGGATGTCGCCTATTACGACGACGGTGCGCTCTATGAGAACGGAGTGGGCTCGATCCGTCGTTTTGTGGACCTGTTCGACGCCGGCGTCAGCTCAGTACCGCGTCGTGACGGCGGCAGGATTCGACTTGTGACGGGTGGCTCCATGGCCCCGTTCATCCGCGAGCGCACCGACCGACTCGAGGCAGCCACAGGCGCAACGGTCGAAGTCGTCCAGGTTCGCAATGATTACTTCGGAGAGTCCGTGACCATTGCGGGCCTCCTAGGCGGTCAAGACATCCTGAACACCCTCGGTGAAGGACGCTCGGGAGATGTGATCGTGCTTCCAGCCGAGGCATTGAACGGTGACAACTTATTTATCGACAACGTACCCCTGAGTGATTTCACGGCACGGCTCGGGCCGGCCGAGATCCGCACGGGCTACGAGATCACAGAGGCCTTGAAGTCCGCATGAGTGGAAACCTGCCCGTAGTGGCTGTAGTAGGCCGACCCAACGTCGGAAAATCGACCTTCTTCAACCGGATCATCGGAAAGCGCCTGGCGATCGTAGATGATCAGCCGGGTGTAACCCGGGACCGAAATTTCGCTCGGGCCGACTGGGCCGGTCGTGAATTTTACATCGTCGATACGGGCGGTGTGATAGAAGGAAGCGACGACAGGCTCGACCGTTCGATCCGGGAGCAGGCGATGCACGCGGTCGACGAAGCGGACGTGATCATGTTCCTCGTGGACGGTAAGGCCGGCGTACATCCCCTGGACGAACGGTTAGCGGAGGTCCTCCGGAAGACCGCAACGCCGGTTGTCCTCGTGGTGAACAAGGTCGACAACCTGCCCACCGATCAGAGTCATCTGGACTTCTGGTCGCTCGGCATGGACGAGCCCGTTCCTGTCAGTGCGCTGTCCGGAAAGGGCTCCGGTGACCTGCTGGATCGCGTGCTTGCGGCGTTGCCACCCGCCGAAGACTTCGAGGACGACGAGAACCTGATTCGGGTAGCGATCGTCGGGAAGCCGAACGTGGGCAAGTCCAGCTTTGTGAATCGCCTCGTGGGCGAGGACCGCGTTGTCGTTTCTGAGATTGCGGGTACCACGAGGGACCCGATCGATACCCAGTTCAAATACCACGGCAAAACTTTGGTATTCGTCGATACGGCGGGGCTTCGGAGGCAGTCGAAGGTCAAGGACAGCCTCGAATACTACAGCGCGCTTCGGACCGAGCGAGTCGTGATCTCGTCCGATGTCTGTGTGGTCCTCGTCGATGCCAGTGAGGAGGAGTTACACGCCCAGGACGTTCGCATCATGCAGGCGGCTTGGGATGCCGGTCGGGGGGTGATTATGCTCGCCAACAAGTGGGACCTGGTCGAGAAGGACACCATGACGGCCCCAGACTGGCAGAAAAAGGTGCGGGCACGCATTCCGGACCTGCAATGGGTCCCAATGGTGTTCACGTCGGCGATGACGGGCCTGCGGATTCGGAAGTGCCTCGACCTCATTCTCGACGTGAACTCAGAGAGAAGCCGCCGCATTGATACGCACGAGGTCAACGAGATCCTGGAGGAACTCGTGCGCCGTCAGCCACCGCCGCATCATCGTGGCCGCCCGGTAAAGGTCAAATATGGGACCCAGGTCTCTGTGAGGCCCCCCACCTTCGCACTTTTTTCCAACTTCCCGAAGGCGATCCCCGCGCACTATGTTCGGTACCTGCACAACGGCTTCCGCGACGCATGGACGTTCATGGGAACGCCGATCCGACTTCGCCTTCGTGGCGGCAAGGACGACGACTAAAGCGTGATCTATGCCTTCCTCGGGCTCTCGTATCTCCTTGGAGCGACGCCGACCAGTTATTGGGTTGGGCGGGTGTTCCACGGCTTGGATCTACGTGAGCACGGGTCAGGTAATCTCGGTGCCACCAATGCGTTACGTGTCTTGGGTATGAAGTCAGCGCTTCCCGTGGTTTTCGTCGATGTCGCAAAGGGATGGATTCCGGTGTGGCTGTTCGCGGACCTGGTGGGCGCCGGATTCGAATGGGCCTTTGCCTACGGGATTGCGGCGATTCTGGGCCACATGTTCAGCTTCTGGGTGGGCTTCAAGGGCGGAAAGGGGATGGCCACGAGCGCGGGGGTCTTCCTGGGATTTGCCCCTCTGGCAGTACTCGCTGGGTTCGTCCTGTGGCTCGGCTTCACTTTACCCACGGGCTACGTATCCCTTGGATCGATCGTCTCGGCAGGCACCCTCCCTTTCCTCATCTATTTGACGCCTCATCAGGGCGGGGACGCTCTCGTTCTCTTTTCGGCTCCACTTGCCGTCTTCGTGGTCTGGAAGCATCGGGCGAACATCGGGAGGTTACGCCGCGGCGAGGAGAACCGTTTCGGTGTCCGCGGAACCCGTCCGTCGCAGGCTCCTGATGAAAGGGAGCCCGCTCCTGCAATCACCCCGGGCGATCCCGAACAACCTCGAACGGGTACGATATGACGGCTCCCCTTCGGGCGACTGTTATTGGCGCAGGTTCATGGGGTACGGCTCTCGCGATGACTCTTGTTGAGAGTGGTCATGACGTCCGGATCTGGTCCTACGAGGACGATGTCGCCGAGTCGATCAACGAGAGGGGCGAGAACCCGTACTTGACTGGGGTCGACCTGCCTCGGTCGTTGCGAGCCGAAACCGAAATTGCAACAGCGGTCCAGGATGCCGAGCTGGTGGTGTCCGTGAGCCCGTCGCAGGTTGTTGGGGCTGTGATGTCTCAGGCTGCCCCGTATCTACGGTCCGACGCAGTGCTTGTAAGCGCATCCAAGGGGATCGAGCTGGGCACTCTCCGGCGAATGGACGAGGTCCTGACTGACGTGGTCGCTCCTGAGATCATGCAAAGGTTCTGCGCTCTTTCTGGTCCGAGCTTCGCGAAAGAGGTCGCGGAGGGTGCCCCCACCGCCGTGGTTGTGGCGAGCCGACACGAGGCCACGGCCGCCTGGGTGCAGGCTGCCTTCCAGACGCCCTGGTTTCGAGTCTATACCAATCTCGATGTGATCGGCGTGGAGTTGGGTGGGGCCCTCAAAAATGTGGTGGCCCTCGCGGCTGGTGTCACAGCCGGGCTCGGTCATGGACACAACACCTCTACAGCGCTCATGACGCGAGGACTCGCTGAGATGGCCCGGCTCGGGGTCGCGATGGGAGCTAGTCAGGCTACTTTTTACGGACTCGCTGGAATGGGCGACCTCGTGCTCACATGCACCGGGTCCTTGAGTCGGAATCGGACAGTCGGGTACCGCCTGGGGCAGGGGGAACGCCTGGCCGATATCCTCGCGGACATGACTGCCGTTGCCGAAGGCGTGAAGACGGCGGGGGCAGTGTATGAGCTGTCAAAGCGTCACGGAGTAGAGATGCCGATCGCCGAGCAGGTGCACGCGATCGTAGGAGAGGGGCGCAGCCCTGCTGAGGCTGTGCGCGCCCTGATGTTGCGGGATCCGAAGCCCGAAGTGTGGTCTTGAGGGGAGGCGAAATGGACGCGAACCATCCCATAGCGAAGAAGGTCTACTACTCAATAGGGGAGGTCTGTGACCTTTCCGATCTGAAGCCTCACGTGCTTCGATATTGGGAGACCCAATTCGACGTATTGAACCCGACCAAGAATCGCGCAGGCAACCGGGTGTATCGATCCCGCGACGTCGAAGTGGTACTACTGGTCAAAACGCTGCTGTACGACGAGAAATACACGATCGAAGGAGCCAATCAGAAGCTCATCGACATGCGCCGCGAAGGCGGGCTCCGGTCTGAGGGCCATGACGTTGTTGCGCCTGAATTTTTGACGGGCATCAAGCGCGAGCTCGAAGAGCTTCGCGACCTTCTGTCACCACCGGTGCCGGGAAGCTGACCCTGAACATTCTCTGCACGAATGATGACGGGTATCTCTCTCGGGGCATCGATGTCTTGGCCCGGGCGTCGGCACGCCTCGGGTCCGTTACGACTGTCGCCCCCGACCGGGAGCAGAGTGCCTCGAGCAATTCTCTTACATTGCACTATCCGTTGCGTGCGAGACGGTCGAGGGACGCAGCCTGGATTGTCGACGGCACCCCCACCGATTGTGTGATCCTGGCGGTCAACGAACTGCTTGAGGTGCGCCCAGATGTGTGTGTGTCTGGCGTGAATCATGGATCGAACATGGGCGAGGACGTTCTCTACTCAGGGACGGTAGCAGCCGCGATGGAAGCGACCGTCATGGGGATCCCCGCCATCGCCCTATCCTATTGCGGTGAATTCCCGGAGGAACTCGACGGATGCGAAGATCTCGTCGTTGGCGTCATCTCCTCGATCCTGAAGCAGGGCTCGTTTCCGGAAGACACGCTCTTCAATGTGAACCTGCCGGCGATTCCCCCGTCCGAGGTGAAGGGCATCCGGGTTACATCACTGGGCCGACGCCGATACGCAGATTCGATCACGCGCGCTAATGACCCGTCGGGCAAAGAGTATTACTGGATTGGCGGCGGGGCCGTCCACTGGAGAGGACCCGCGGACTCGGACTTCCAAGCTGTTGATGACGGCTACGTCTCCGTGACGCCACTGCATCTAGATCTCACGAACTACAAGCTGCTCGAGGATATCCGCACGTGGGATCTGACGCTTTGACCGATACCCGATACGTCGCGTACCGTCGAAAACTCATCGAGGACATCCGCGCCCGAGGCGTTGATGATCTGGAGATTCTCCAACTCTTCGACCGGGTGCCGAGACATATTTTCCTGCCCGAGGGTGTGCGTCCGAGGGCATATGAGGATAGCTCGATTCCGATTGGGTTTGGCCAAACTGCATCTCAGCCGTCGCTCCAGGCACACTACCTGACCATCCTGCGGCCGACTACTGACGACAAGGTCCTCGAAATCGGGACTGGGTGCGGATACCTGACCGCGCTGTTGTGCCTGATGGCCGATCGAGTCTACTCGGTCGAGAGAGTGCGCGAACTGTCTCAGCGCTCTCGGAAGGCCCTTGATGCGTTTGGTGTGAAGAACACTGCACTGCTTGTGGGCGACGGTACCATCGGGTGGCGGAAGTACGCCCCCTTTGATGTGATCGTCGTGTCGGCGGCTTCACCTTCGGTCCCTCAGGCACTTGTGGACCAACTCGCCGATGGTGGCAGGATGATTATTCCTGTGGGTGCCCGGGACACACAGGAGCTTGTCTTGGTGAAAAAGTCCGGATTTGCTGTCACGGAGGAGAAGGTGGAGGGCGAGGTCACTTTCGTGCCGTTGCTTGGCCGATTCGCGTGGAATGATGAGGCGGGAGGGTGACGGACCGACCGAATCCGCTCCGAAGGCTCTACGACTGGGTGCTGCATTGGGCGGACACACCCTACGGCGTCTCGGCGCTCTTTCTTATCGCGTTCGCCGAGTCTTCGTTTTTTCCGTTACCCCCCGATCCGTTACTGCTCGCGCTTTGTCTTGGCGCAGCCAAGCGGTCTCTTCGCTTTGCCGCGATTGCTACGCTCGCGTCGGTTGCGGGTGGGGTTCTCGGATACGCACTTGGGGCAGGCGCGTGGACTCTCCTGGAGCCGTGGTTCTTCAACTATGTGCCAGGTGTCTCGCAGGAGGCATTTGATGGGGTGCAGGCCTTCTACAACGAGCATGGCTTCGCCGCTGTGTTCCTTGCCGGGCTCACCCCGATCCCCTACAAGGTGTTCACGTTGGCGTCGGGGGTATTCGGGATCAATTTCGGGAGCTTCGTACTGGCGTCAATTCTTAGCCGAGGATTCCGTTTCTTCCTGATCGCAGGACTTGTATACAAGTTCGGCGCGCCGATCAAGCGGTTCATCGATCAGCACTTCGACAAGCTCGTAATCTTATTCAGCTTGCTGTTCGTAGGAGGATTCCTCGTCATCGAGTTCCTGCTCTAGCCCAGCGGGCCGCGGCGGGGCTCCGAAAACATTTGTTTCCCGCATGCTTCAAGGTCGAAATTGCGTTCGACGCACGGCGGGTCACCGTCGGGGAGCGAGAGCCTTGCGGATGCCTCCCTCGTCCGAGTAGGAGCGGAAGCCACCGTAGGCCCTCCCATTTCGCCACACAATCAGGCGCTCGTCTGTCTTCTTCTTACGCCTCTCCATCTCCTCTCTGTGTCGTTGACCTACGATAGTGGCGCGTCCAGTTTTCCACGTCGCCACTTCGTTGGTCCAGTCAGTTGGGTAGGGCGATTCGGTCCTGATCGGCGTGCATTGTTGTTCCCTAGCGTGGTCCAGGGTAATTAGGAGCACAACAGTTTTTTGGCACAGTTTGGGATTAGAGCCAAAATACAAAAGTTACGGAAGTATCTGCAGGACAAAATGTTAGCCCCCGTAGCTCAGGTGGATAGAGCGGCTGCCTCCTAAGCAGCAGGCCAGAGGTTCGAGTCCTCTCGGGGGCACTTAGGTAAGAGGTTGTCCGGCAAGCACTTAGGAGATTGTGGGACTTTCGCTTGCTTGGGACAGAAGTCATCAAGTCGTCAACCAGCCAGCGATCGAACCGGTACGCTGTTGGCGTGGGTGTCGCTGGTAGCGTAAACAACGGAAGGCACGGGGTATGGTATGGTATGGTATGGTAGATGTCTGTGACGGATACCTGGCCGCCGAAGCGTCCGGGTCCAGCTTCGGATAGGGACAATGTCACTAGGCAGACACTGCGGGCAGGCATACGTGCCCCACCTCCTGAACTGAACTGAACTGAACGTAGTGGGACTAAAAGTGCAACGCTGTTTAGGCGCCTGTTCCTGATGACGGCCAGGGCCGGGGGCGAGGCTTTATTATCTCCGTCATTGGTTGGTACATAGGTGTTGGG
>JAPKBW010000030.1 GCA_028823235.1 Longimicrobiales bacterium
CGAGCGCGAGTGAACCCTCTTCCTCGCCCTCACCGATGAACCGATCCTCTTCCGCGAGTCGATCGATCTCATCTACGACGCTGTGAAGATTGAGCCACTTGTCAAAGCGGCGACTCCCCCGCACCACCGAGTAGAACAAGCGAGGCCTGCGCCCCCGTCCAGAAATGAAATCGAGAATGAGCGCGACAATCGAAAGATTGAAGGCAACGAGGTCCTTCATGCCGTCGAGTGCCAGCTTCACCTGAAAGATGGCAAAGTCTCTGACAGTCGCGTTCCGCGACGTCACTGTCATGGGTTGGTTCGCCATATGTCCAATCTGCGGCCAAGGCCGTAATGTCGCTCCGTGGGCGTGACATGGGAGGTCGATGTCACGCCCTCACTGTCGGGATGCGTCCCTACGCTGGGCGACTCTGGAAGATTCAGTCGAGCCCCATCTAGCAGGGATCGGATTCGAGGTGTCGAGTATTCAAAGCCGAGATACGTAACCAGGAACCATTCACGGGCGGGTCCGTAGGAACAATCCCCGCTGCGAACTGACCGGAGCCATGCCCATGAGGCGACTCGCCCAAGCCGGCACGCTGCTGGCCGTTGTCGCAGTCTCCATTGTCTTCGGAGGATGCACGGACGACCGGATGGGAGAGGTTCGCAAGTACGTAGCGCCCAAAGTCGTTGAGACAGACGCTGAGCGAGTCCCGAACGAGGCATTCGGCGGAGCATTTCTCGGGCAGGATGCGCCACCCGCGGTCGGACGTCCGACCGCGGGTGGCGTGCTCGGACCGCGCCTCGACCCCCTGGAGACACCGGGACGATGGCCCTTCTACTGGACCCGCGCGGTCTACGCGGGCTACAGCCGCGGGGGCTGGGGTCGAAGCCGAAGCGGGTCGTGGGCAACGGACTATCCGAAGGGCGACCGTCAGTTTCTGGTCGTCCTGAAGCGTCTCGTGCGCCTCAATGCCTACGATTGGGAGAATGCAGTCGACCTGGCTGACCCGAAAATCCGCCGCTTCCCGATCATATACGCGGTCGAAGTGGGGCGCATGGACATGAACGAAGCACAGGTCGAGGGCCTTCGCGGATACCTGGACGCAGGGGGGTTCCTCATCGTCGACGACTTCTGGGGCAGTCGTGAGTGGGCCCAGTTCGAGTACAACATGACCCGCGTGTTTCCGGGCCGCTCGATTCAGTCGATTCCACTCGATCACCCCCTGTTCTCGGCGTTCTATGACATCGACGAGATCCTCCAGGTCCCCAATATCAACAACGGGGCCTCGGGCTATCAGACGCACGAGCGCGACGGATACAATCCGTATGTGCGCGGAATTTTCGACGATCTCGGTCGCCTCATGGTCGTGATCAACCACAACACGGATCTGGGCGACGCGTGGGAGTGGGCAGAGAGCCCGTACTATCCGCTGAGTTACTCGACGTATGCGTACGAGATGGGCACGAATATGATCGTCTACGGCATGACACACTGAGGATCTGAGACGATCATGGACGCGATTTTCGAATTTCTGTTCAAATACAGATCCCTTGTCTTTGAACAAAGCGACTTCGCCTTCGGTGCGCCGCAGTCGACGCGCCTCTGGCTGGGTCTGGCCGGCGTCCTGGCCGCCAGTGCGGTAGCTACGTACACGATCGCGCGCGGGAAAAGTTCGGTCACGGACCGCGGTATCATGGCAGGACTACGAGTCGCCCTCCTGGGTGTCCTTCTCATCTGTCTCATGCAGCCGACCCTCGTGATCTCGACCGTCGTGCCGCAGCAGAATTTCGTGGGTGTCCTTATCGACGACTCACGTAGCATGGGCCTCCAGAATGACGACGGGACAACACGCAGCGATTTCATAGCCGAAGCATTCACACCAGGCGAGAGTGAACTGCTTACGTCGCTGTCCAAAAGATTCGTACTGCGCTTCTTTCGCTTCTCCGACATCGCGGATCGGATCGACGGGCCAGGAGAGCTGACGTACGGCGGCACGCACACCAACGTCGCACGCGCACTCGATGCAGCCCGCGAAGAACTCGCCGGAGTCCCGCTCTCGGGACTTGTGATGATCTCTGATGGAGCCGACAACGATGATCGCCCACTGACCGAAGCTCTTGTCCCGCTCCAGGCTGCTGGGGTGCCGGTATTTACGGTGGGCTTGGGTGACGAAGTCATCGCACCCGATATCGAGCTCGGCCGAGTCGAACTCCCCCGTGATGTACTCGAGGGCTCCACTCTCATGGTCGATATCGTCGTGACGCAGAGCGGCTACGGAGAGCAGACCGTTCCGATCATCGTAGAGGGTGGCGGACAGATTCTGGCGGAGGAGACCGTCCAGCTCGGCCCGGATCTCGAGCCTGTTGTCGCGCGAATCGCCTTCCAGCTCGACGGTTCAGGATCGCAGAGGATTGAGTTCCGAATCCCGACCCAGCAGGGTGAGCGCGTCGAGCAGAACAACCGTCGCACCGCGTGGGTGGACGTTCGAGGTGAGCGAGAAAAGATCCTGTACTTCGAGGGTGAACCCAGGCATGAGCTCAAGTTCCTGCGCAGGGCGATCGAAGGGGACGAAAACCTTCAGCTCGTTACGCTGAACCGGACTGCCGAGAGCAAGTTCTATCGCCTGTCACTGAGCGACAGCACCGAGCTTGAATTCGGCTTCCCCACAGAGCGAGAAGAGCTCTACCGCTATCGCGCGCTCGTCCTCGGCAGCGTGGAGGCATCGTTCTTCACGCATGATCAGCTACAGATGATCGCCGACTTCGTATCGGAGCGCGGGGGAGGACTGCTGCTGCTTGGCGGACACGACGCCTTCGCGGAGGGAGGCTGGGAGGGTACGCCGGTCGAAGAGGTAATGCCCGTGGTGCTCGGCGCCGCCAGCACTGACCCCCAGGGCTATTTCCAGGAAGTGAAAGTCGTGCCTACCCCGGCAGGCCTCGGTCACGCGGCAGTGCAGCTTGATGCCGAGCCACAGGGAATCATCGCGCGCTGGGACTCGCTACCCGCAGTCACCGTTGTGAACCCCCTGTTCGAGACGCGGCCAGGAGCCACCACGCTCCTGACCGGCCGACACGCGGCCGGTGGCGCGGACCAGGTCATCCTTGCGTTTCAGCGATACGGCCGAGGCACATCGATCGCGCTGACCGCGCAGGACACCTGGATCTGGCAGATGCACGCGGACGTGTCGCTAGAGGATCAGAGCCACGAAGCGTTCTGGCAGCAGATGCTGCGCTGGGTCGTGGACGGCGTACCTGACGCGATCTCTGTCGCGGCAGACCAGGAACGGGTCGAGCCGGGCGAGAGCGTCCGCCTTGTGGCCTCGGTCAGTGACTCGACGTACCTCGACGTCAATGACGCATCGGTAACCGCCCGGGTGACGAGCCCGTCCGGGGTCGTGGACGAATTACCTGTCGAGTGGACCGTCGAGAGAGACGGCGAATACGCCGTCGACTTCCGGCCCAGTGAACTCGGCGACTACGAGATCGAACTGATCGCGGACCGGGACGGCACCTCACTAGGGTCCGACCTGACGTACCTCCACACCGCGCCAAGCGACGCAGAGTTCTACTCGTCGGGTCGACGGAGCTCACTGCTCCAGCGTATCGCGAACGAAACAGGCGGACAGTTCTACACGCCCGAGACCGTTGGGACGCTTCCCGAGGACATCACGATCACGGGTGCCGGCGTCACGCTGGTTGAAGAACACGATCTGTGGGACATGCCGATCCTGTTCATCACAATGCTCCTGCTCATGGGCGCCGAGTGGGGCTACCGACGCGTGCGGGGGCTCGTATGACGGGACCCCGCATCGCAGTGCTCTCAGCCGCGGCGTTCGCGCTTGCGATGTCCTCGGCTCCCTTGGCTGCACAGGGGCGCACACACGCCGTGATCGTCGCGGGCCTTGGTGGGACGGCCGAGTACAGGGAGAGCTTCCACGCCGAAGCTTCGATGATCCGCGAGGCACTCATCGAGCTGCACGGCCTGCCTGCCGAAGGCGTGACCTACCTCGGCGAGAAGGTCGAGGTCGACCCAACCACGATTCTGTTGCAGTCTACCAGGGCCAACGTTCTGCAGGTGCTTGCTGAGATCGCCCAAGAGGCCGACCCTCTCGATCGGCTCTTCGTCGTTCTCATCGGGCATGGCACATCGAGCGGCAGCGAAGTCCAGTTCAACCTCCCCGGTCCCGATCTGACGTCGACCGACTTTCTACTGGGGCTCGGCGCGTTTCCGACTCAGACGCTCGCGCTGGTTGCGACCGGGTCCGCGAGTGGTGGCTTCATCGCTCCGCTCTCAGGGCCGAATCGCATCCTGGTCGCAGCGACCCGAACAGATCGTCAGTTGAATGCAACGGAGTTCGGGCAGTTCTTTGCGGAAGCAATCGCCGGGGGGGGGGCCGACCTCGACCACGACGACCGCGTGTCCCTACTCGAGGCGTTTCTCTACACACGCCGCGAAGTCGAACGTTACTACGAGGACGAGAACGAGATCCTCACCGAGACTGCGGTCCTCGACGACAACGGAGATGGCACGGCGAGCCCTGACGCGGGGCTGGCCGGGCCGGACGGACCGCTGGCGGCAACGTTCCACTTGGGCGGTGTCTCCGGCACGGCAGGCCAGACTCCCGATGACCCCGCGCTCGCGGGGCTCTATGCAGAGCGAAATGAGATTCAAGGGCGGATCACGGGTCTACGGGCGCTCCGTGACGGTATGACAGAGGATGAGTACCTAGGCGCACTCGAACCGTTGCTGGTAGAGCTCGCGTTAAAAAATCGCGAAATCCGGGCCATCGAAGGCGGTGGTTCATGAGACGGAAGGCCACGCCATTTCTCTCAATCGTCGCAGTCGCGGCTCTCTGCGCGGCCACCGAGGGCGTAGCCCAGAACAACGAAGCTTCAGACGCATACGCGGAGGCTCGACAGGCGCTGCGTGCAGGTGAGTACGCCGAGGCCATTGATGGTCTGAAAGACGTGCTGCAGACGATCCCCGGAGAAGCAAGGGTCCGTATCGACCTCATGGAGGGCCTGGTCGCGACCGGTCGGTACGAAGACGCGGTGGCTATCGGAGAGGCGGCGCCGGATCCGACACCCGTCGCCAACGCGACCGGAGAGGCACTGCTCCGTCTGGGCCGACTCGACGAGGCAGCTCAGGCGTTTCGTGACGCGGCCTCGAGTGGTGGACTGTGGGCGCTCACAGCAGAAGTGAACCTGGCCGAACTCTACTTCGACCGCGGGGACCTCGACGAGGCCATGCAGCGGTTCGACCATTTCATCGACCTGTACAACAACGCTGACGGGCACATGCGCTCCCGCGACCTCGTCGCAGTCGGTCGTGCGGTGCGATACCTCGGAAGAAATGAGCCGGCCCTTTTCCAGGACGCGTTGCGGGCCTTCGACGAGGCTTCCCAGGCGGACCCGACGTGGGCGGCACCCTCCGTTCGCGCCGGCGAACTGTTTCTCCAGAAATACGACAGCCCGGGCGCGAAGCAAGAGTTCGGCAAGGTCCTCGAAACCAACCCTCGGCACCCCGAAGCACTCCTTGGGCTGGCCAGGTCGCTGATTTTCGACGGTGCCGGTGGCTCGCAGGAAGTGCTCGACCGCCTGTTCGAAGTCGACGAGAATCACGTCGTGGCAAAGGCCCTGGTAGCCATGCGCCTCTTAACCAACGAATCGTACGATGAGGCGAGGGAGACCACGGACACGGCACTCGAGGTGAATCCCAATTCTCTCGAGGCCCTCACTTCGTTGGCCGGATCTCATCTGGCGACTGGAGATCTGGCCGCGTTCACGGACGTGCGCCGGCGGGTGCTGACCCTGAACCCCGCCTATGCACAGTTCGACATCGAATTGGCAGAGCTGTCGGTTCAGACACGCCGCTACGCACAAGCCGTCGAACGGGCTCAAGCCGCGGTCGCACTCGACTCCGCAGCCTGGGAGGGGTGGGGCATTCTGGGGATGAACCAACTTCGGATTGGTGAGATCGAAGAAGGACGCGCGAACCTCGAGCGAGCGTTCACCGGAGACCCGTTCAATCCCTGGTTCAAGAACAACCTCGACCTACTCGACACCTTCGACCGATACCAGCCCCACGCGACCGAACACTTCGAACTGTTTCTCCACAGCGACGAAGACGACTTGCTCGCCAACTATCTGGGTCCGATCGCGGAGGAGGCCTTCGACAGCTTGTCCCGGCGATACGGGGTCGAACCAACCCTCCCGGTGCGAGCTGAGCTATTCCCGAACCACGCCGACTTCTCGGTTCGCACCCTGGGCGAGGCCGGTCTCGGGGCGCTGGGCGTCAGCTTCGGACGAGTACTCGTGATGGATTCCCCATCGGCACGTGGAGTCGGGGACTACAACTGGGCATCGGTCTTCTGGCACGAATTGTCACACACGTTCCACCTCGCCGTGTCCGACAATCGTGTGCCACGCTGGTTCTCCGAAGGGCTCGCTGTCCACGAACAGACGAAGGCACGAGAGGGATGGGGATTTCCGACCAGCATCCCGTTTATTCAGGCTCTCCGAGATGGGGACCTGAAGCAGTTCAGCGAGCTGAACGACGGCTTCATGCGGCCCGACTTTCCACAGCAGGTCCAGTTCTCTTACCTGCAGGCGTCCCTCGTCTTCGAGATGGTCGAGCGGGAGCATGGCTTTGGTGTGATCCGCGGCATGCTCGACGGTTATCGGGAGGGGCGTACCACCGAAGATCTTCTCGAGACTCTTCTCGATACGTCCATGGACGACTTCGACGAGCACTTCGCCGACTATCTGAAAGAGCGCTACAACGCCCCCCTCGCCGGCCTCGTTGCGGTCTCGGACCAGCCCGGTCCATCTGCGATGCTCTCGGAAGTCGAGACATTCACCCGCATGCACCCCGGCGACCTGATCGGGAGGCTACGGCTTGGTGTCATGTACTTCCGCGACCAGGAGCATGAGGCCGCGGAGGCAGAGTTTCGGGCAGCATTGCGCATCTTCCCCGACTACGGGGGACCCGATAGCCCCTACTGGTTTCTCGCTACGATCCACAAAGACCGTGGTGACTTGGAGCTGGCCGAAGCCGCGCTCGCCCGCCTGAACGCGCTCTCCGAGGCCAACTACCCTGCCCTCCTCGAGCAGGCCGAAATCCTCGAGGAGCTCGGTCGGATCGAGGAGAGTGCCGCAGTTCTGGACAAAGCTGTCCTGGTCTGGCCCTATGATCCAGACCTCCACGTAAAGCTAGCCGAACTCCACACTGCCAATGGAAATGCCGCAGCCGCAGCCCTCGAAAGAGGTGCCGTAGTCGCACTCGACCCGGCCGACCGGGCAGAGGCGCTCTACCTGCTCGCCCGAGCGCAGCACGGTGCGGGGAATTCACGCGGCGCGCGGCGGTCCGTGATGGGTGCACTCGAGATCGCTCCAAACTACGAGGCCGCGCTCGAATTTCTCCTGGAGCTGAGAGGGACCGGGCCATGACGCCACTTCGGCTGATAATGCTCGGGCTCCTCGCGGGCACGTCCATGACCCTCGGCGCTGCCGTGTACAGCCTCGACGGTGGGCAGCCCGCGACGATCGACTACGCCTCGAATCTCCTGGGGGATGCTGCACCTCAAAATACTGGTGCCCCGTATGACGGCCAGTACCACTTCGTACGTATCGCCTACCAGAGTGGGCGGGGTGGTGGAGGCTTCGGCCGCCGTGGAGGACGCGGGGGGGCATCCTGGGCACACGACTATCCGCGTGCTGACCAGAATTTTCTTGCCATCCTTCAAGAAACGACGCTCATCCGGACGACCCGAGCGTCATCCAACGTCATCACGCTCGCGGATCCGGAGCTTTTCCGCTTCCCGATCGCTTATATCGTCGAGCCCGGGCGCTGGAACCCCAGCGCGACCGAAGTGGAAGCACTCGGTGATTACCTGCTGAAGGGCGGATTCCTGATCGTCGACGACTTCCGGGGCCCGAGAGAGCTCGACAACCTCGAATTCTACCTGAGGCAGGCGCTTCCGGACCACCGCATGATGCCCGTGGAGAACTCGGATGAGATCTTCGATTCGTTTTTTCGGGTTGTGCCTCAGGACGTAGTGCCGCCGTATGGCGGATATCCGCCTTTCTGGTACGGCATCTACGAAGACAATGACCCATCGAAACGCTTGATGGTGGTCATCAACGCAAACAATGATATGGCCGAATACTGGGAATACAGTGACTACGGCTACGTCCAGATCGACCTGACGAACGAAGCCTACAAGCTGGGCGTGAACTACATCGCCTACGCGCTAACGCACTAGCTCGACGAACACCCTAAGCATCCACCACACACATATCGGGCCTCGCCCGAATCCGAAGGGAGAAAACCTTGTCTGAGGCAATCGGAGCCGTACAGCTGGACGACGCCAACGATGTTGCGCTCGCCGATAAGCTGACGAACGGCCGGGAGCAGATGATCAGTGAGCTTCGCAAGCTGATCGTCGGGCAGGAAGAAGTCATCGAGCAGGTACTGCTCTCGCTCTTCGTCGGCGGCAACAGTCTGCTGATCGGAGTGCCTGGGCTGGCCAAGACACTGCTCATTCACAGTATCGCTCAGGTCGTCGACCTGAATTTTTCCCGCATTCAGTTCACTCCCGACCTCATGCCCTCGGACATCACGGGCACCGACATCATCCAGGAGGATGCGGATACCGGGCAGCGCTCTATGGTGTTCGCGCCGGGGCCGATCTTCTCGAACATCGTCCTCGCCGATGAGATCAACCGTACGCCGCCCAAGACCCAGGCTGCGCTCCTAGAGGCGATGCAGGAGCACCGCGTCACAGTCCAGGGACGCACGTACACACTCGAAGAGCCGTTCTACGTCTTCGCGACCCAGAACCCGATCGAGCTCGAGGGCACCTACCCTCTCCCAGAAGCACAGCTGGACCGCTTCATGTTCGAGATCGCGATCAATCATCTCAACGAGAAAGACGAGCTCGAGGTCATTCGCTCCACGACTGGGAACCAGAAGCCCGAGTTCAGTCACGCCGTCACCGGCCCGGACCTGCTCGCCTTTCAAGAGCTCGTCAGGCGCGTTCCGGTGTCAGAATCGGTCCTACGGTACGCGGTCGGTCTTGTACGCCTGACACGCCCGGATTCGCCCGGTGACGTCCCGGATTTCGTAAAGAAGTGGATCGCGTATGGGGCCTCACCGCGTGCCGCTCAGTATCTCGTCCTG
Source organism: Longimicrobiales bacterium (assembly GCA_028823235.1). Taxonomy (NCBI): domain Bacteria; kingdom Pseudomonadati; phylum Gemmatimonadota; class Longimicrobiia; order Longimicrobiales; species Longimicrobiales bacterium. The sequence continues at coordinate 9,164 of JAPKBW010000030.1, forward strand.
GGCTCGAAGGCTCGTGCACTGACGCAGGGGCGCTACCACGTGACCTTCGAGGACATTCAGGCTCTCGCACATCCAGTTCTCCGGCATCGCATCCTCACCAATTTCCACGCTGAATCCGAAGGCAAGACGACGAGTGCACTCGTCGATATGCTGCTTGAGCAGGCGCCCCTCCCGTCCTCCGGGATGTAGGGCAGGCTCTTGGCCACTTCTCGCACGCGCCCTACGGCTGCAGGAACGCAGTTCCTCGACCCGGCTGTTCTCGGGCGGATCGGGAATCTGGAGTTGCTCGCGCGTACTGTCGTGGACGGCTTCCTGACCGGGTTGCACCGATCGCCCTACCTCGGCTTCAGCACGGACTTTGCCGAACACCGTCCGTACATGCCCGGCGACGACATACGGCGGATCGACTGGCCGCTCTTTGCGCGCACAGATCGACACTACATCAAGCTGTTCGAGGCTGAGACGAACGCGAATTTTTCCGTTCTTCTCGATGTGTCTGCGTCCATGAGCTACGGGAGCCATTCCCTGTCGAAGCTCGACTACTCGAGATACCTCGCCGCATGCCTCGCTTATTTTTCGAGTAAGCAGCGGGACCGTGTCGGGCTCGCCACGTTCGACCATGAAGTCGTCGATTACATCCCGCCGTCCATGAAGCACCTCGACACGATCCTTCACACGCTTGACCGCGCAGAGGCAGGACGACCTGGGAGCCTTGAGGCACCCATGCTCAAGATCACGGATATGCTGGGACGCAAAGGCATCCTCATAGTGATCTCGGACTTCTACGAAGAGCCAGACCGGGTGCTGGCCGCGCTGGAACCGCTGCGTGCACGTGGGCACGACGTCGTGGTCTTCCACGTAATGGACCCGTATGAGATCGAGTTCCCGTTCGAGGACGCGTCGGGATTCGAAGACCTCGAGACGCAGGAGCAGATCCCGGTGATTCCGGGCAAGCTGAAGGACGACTACCTGGCGATGGTGAACGCACATCTGGCCACTCTGCAGAAGCGGTTCACTGACAACCGGATCGATTACACCCTGCTCGATACGTCCAAGCCGCTCGACACGGCCCTTTCCCAGTACCTGCTGTCTCGCGAAAAAATGAGTAAGGGTCGATGAGCCTCGCCTTTCTCGTCCCGTTCTTCATGGTTGGATTCGCTGGGATCGTAGTGCCGATTGCCGTGCACCTTACCCGCCGGCAACGGCGTAATGTGGTGCACTTCCCGTCGCTCATGTTCCTGAAAAAGATTCCGTACCAGGAACAGCGGCGCCGGCGTATCCAGCACTGGTTCCTCCTCTCCCTGCGGGCGCTCGCGCTGATTCTTGTTGCCGCGGCCTTTGCTCGTCCGTTTCTAAGTCAGAGTGACGTCGGTGGACTGGGCATGGCCGGTCCGCGCGAAGTCGTAGTTCTGGTCGATCAGTCCTACAGCATGGCGATCGGAGAGTCTCTCGATGAGGCTCGGACCGAAGCGCAGCAGGTGTTCGATGGTCTCGGCCCGCTCGACCGGGCATCCCTCGTGACGTTCGCCCGAGGTGCGACAGTCGTCGCGCGATCAACGTCGGACCGCATCAGGCTGCGTGGAGCCATCGACACGATTTCTGCTTCGTCGGGAGCCACCCGCTACGGCCCTGCGCTGAAGGTCGCTCAGACGATTCTGGAAGAGTCGAGCCTGGCCCGAGGAGAGATCTATCTCCTCAGCGATTTTCAGCGGAATGGCTGGACCGGCGATGAGGGCGTTCGTCTCCCGCCGGGTTCAACGGTCGTTCCGATCCCGCTGGGCACGGACGAACAGTTGGACAACGTGATGGTCACCGAGGTCTCCCTGCCAAGACAGATCGTCTCGGGTCGTGAGCGTATCGCGCCTACTGCGCGGATCGTACGAAGAGGGGGCGACGAAGCGCGGACCGTGTCCGTAGCGCTCGAGATAGACGGGCAGACGATCCAGAGCGTGGACGTAATGCTGGAGCCGGACGCGGCTCAGGCGGTCTCCTTTCGGCCGTTCACTCTGTCACAGCCGCATACCACAGGGACCGTGCGGCTTCCCGACGACCCACTGCAGGCCGACAACGCACACCACTTCGTCCTGTCCCCGGGCACATCGCTCAATGTTCTGATCGCTGAGGGTCAGGGGTCGGCCAGCGACGTCAGTCTCTACTTAAGGGGAGCGCTACAGATTTCGGAGGACGGCCGTTTCGACGTTCGAGCGCGTCGATCCAGCAGCATTCGGCCCGAGGATCTCGCTGGCGCCTCGGCTCTCTTCCTCAATGACGTGCAGATCGACGGCGGGTCTGCCGAGCGCATCCGGGATTTCGTAGAATCGGGTGGCGGTGCTCTGATCGCCCTCGGGCAGGATGGGGGATGGCCGGCGTCGGCCGCCGACATGCTCCCTGGAACGATCGGTCAGATGCAGGACCGGGTTCAGGGGCGCGGGGGACGACTGGGCTACCTGGACTACGAACACCCGGTCTTCGAAGTATTTGCTGGCCCTCGGAGTGGTGATTTCACCGGAGCCCGATTCTACCGCGCTCGTGCCTTCGAGCCGTCGGACTCGGCGAGCGTGCTCGCCCGGTTTGATGACGGTTCGGTCGCTCTCGCCGAGATCCATATCGGGCGAGGAAAGGTCCTCGTCTGGACAACATCACTTGACGCCTTCTGGAACGATCTGGCACTCCAACCCGTGTACCTGCCATTCGTCCACCGGCTTGCCGAGTACCTGGGCGGTCGAGCCGAACCGGTGCCATGGTTCGTCACCGGCCAGGTCGTCGACCTCGCTGATCCGGATGCGCTGGTGACTGCAGGACTCGTCTCATCGGAAGCCGCTGGTCTGGCCGACGGCCTCAATCAGATCGCACTTGGGCCGAGGGGGGGGTCAACGGCACTGCCCGCCGGATCCGGGCCCCGCTACCTGCCGCTCGAGGAGCACGGCTTCTACACGGTGAGGCAGCCGAGTACGAACCCAGATCGACCCTTCGTAATGGCGGTCAACGTCGACCTCGAAGAGTCGAACCTGACTCGTATCGATGCGGCTGAGCTGGCGCTACAGATCGAGGCACCATCCGGTGGACCGAGCATGGGCCCGTCATTCGGCGAAGCAGTGGCACTGGAGAGAGAGGACCAGGAGAGGCGTCAGCAGTTGTGGCGGTGGCTCCTGCTCGCAGCACTCGGGCTATTTGTACTCGAGACGGCGATTTCCAATTGGGTCTCGCAGAGTGGCGCGGGAGCAGCGGCGGGGGTCGCCGCAGTTTAGGAAGCCATGGATGATGGCGAGCTGAGACCAACCCGGCATAGGTTGGAAGATAGGCGCAAAGGGAGAAGGACATGAGGGATTCCGAACGACGGCAGACGCGTAACAGAATTCTCAATGTCGTCCGTAGTGTGCGGTGGCGATGGAGGGTGCGGCTCGCGATTCGCGGGCTGGTCTGGGTTGCCACGGTGCCGGGCGCCGTTGTGTTCCTCTCGGCGCTGGCCCTCGAGCAACTCCGCTTCACCGCCGAGGCAGTGGTCTGGCTCCGAGTGCTGACCTGGGGCACGGTGGCAGTCTCGTTTCTTTTCTTCCTCGTTCGCCCACTTCTCCAGAAGGTCACGGACACGCAGGTCGCTCTTTATCTGGAAGAGAATGAGCCCTCGCTAGAGCACGCAGTCACCAGCGTGCTCGATGAGGGCTCCGGCACGGCGTCCCCGGCCCTAGCCGAACGTGTTACAGAGATCGCCCTCGAGAAGGCGAAGCGTGTCGACTACGGACGTCGGGTCGAACAGAGCGGTCTCTATCGCTTTGCCGGGGCGCTGACGGGCCTCGTCCTCCTGGCCCTGGCGACCTCACTTCTTGGCCCCGAGCACCTGCGACACGGCCTCGCAGCCCTGTTGCTTCCTGCCACGGATGCGGCGGTGGTAAATCCCTATTCCGTGTCGGTGTTTCCGGGAGACGCAACCATCGCTCGCGGGACCGATCAGATGATCACGGCTGAACTCGGTGGCTTCGGCGCGGCGGACGCAGCGATCTTCACGAAGGGTGAGACCGAGCAGTCCTTCCAGCGTCTGAGCATGCTCAGGGGGCTCGAAAGCAGCTTCGAGGTCCTGCTGCTGGGGGTCCCTGAACCCACCGAATACTTCGTCGAATCCAACGGCGTCCGGTCACCCACATTCACGATCGATGTGGCGGACCTTCCGTACGTCGATCAGATGGATCTGACGTACTACTTCCCATCCTACACAGGCTTGCCGCCGCGGACCGTCGAGGGAGGGGGCGACGTTGCCGCCCTGACCGGAACCGTGGTCGAGCTGTCCATCGAACCTACGATGCTGACGCCGGCCGGCCGGTTGCTCATCGACGGCGAACCGATCGAGGACCTCACAGTCGGGGACGACGGCTCACTCTCCGCTCGCTTCACGTTAGATGAAGACGGTTTCTACGCGATCGAGCTCGCACGCTCAGACAACGGAACCCTTGTAGCCGCGTCGCCTGAGTATCGGATCGACGTCCTCACGGACATGCCGCCTTCGATCAACTTCTCGAGGCCCGGCCGCGACATGCCCGCGTCGGCAATCGAGGAGGTTTATCTCGAGATGACAGCGGATGACGACTACGGGATCGGGGACATCCGCCTCGTCTATTCGGTGAACGGAGGTCTCGAGGACACTGTGTCCGTCTTCCGGGCGGGAGGGGCACCGCTCGCAGAGGTCTCCACCGGACACACGATGTATCTCGAGGAGTGGGAACTGGAAGTAGGAGACCTGATCTCCTACTACGCGATCGCACGCGACAATCGCTCGGTCCGATCGAGTCGCACAGTCACGAGTGACATCTACTTCCTGAGCGTCCGGCCTTTCGAGCGCGCCTACAGGGAGGCTGAACAGCAGGGTGGTGGTGGTGGTGGTCCCGAAGAGACCGCGCTGTCCGATACTCAGCGTCAGATCATCGCGGCGACGTTCAACCTGATCCGTCAGGAAGACACGTATTCCGACGAGGAATTTCGTGAGAACATCAACAGTGTGAGCCTCGCGCAGCAGCGACTACAGGACCAGATCACCACCCTACTCCAAAGGATGCAGAACCGGGGACTCACCCAGACGGACCCCGGCTTCCGAGACGTGTCCGCATTACTGCCCCTCGCAGACAGCGCCATGACTGAAGTACGGCAGGCGCTCGAGTCAGAAGGTCTGCGAGATGCCCTGCCCCATGAGCAGGAGGCGCTTCGGTACCTTCAACAGGCAGAGGAAACCTACGAGCGCTACGTGCAGATGCAGGAGGAGCAGCAGGGCGGTGGTGGTGGTGGTGGTGGCCAGCAAGCCGCGGACGACCTGGCAGACCTGTTCGAACTCGAGCTGGACAAGATGAAGAACCAGTACGAGACCGTGCAGCGTGGCGAGCAGAAACAGGCCGATAATCAGGTCGACGAGCTGATGCAAGAACTCCAAGAACTCGCCCGCCGCCAGGAACAGCAGGCTGAACGGCAGCGACGGGCCTCACAGAGCCAGAGCGGCTCGTCGGCCAATGGTCAGACGCAGCGCGAACTCGCTGACCAGACCGAAGAAGCCGCCCGTCAGCTTCAGCGCCTCGCTCGCGAGATGGGCGACCAGGATCTCGAAGAGACTGCCCGCGACCTGCAGCAGACCGCCGAGTCCATGCGCCAATCTGCCGCGTCTTCTGGATCACAGGGGTCAGCCGACGCGACCTCGGCGCTTCGGGGACTCGAGGAAGCTCGCCGGGAGTTACAGCAGGCCCGCTCTGGTCGAGCCAGACGCGATGCCGAGGACGCAATCGCCGATGTAGAGGAACTCCAGCAGCAGCAGCGGGAAGTCCAGCGCGATGTGCGCGACCTACCGACCGAGCGTGGGCCGGAGCGTCAGGCCGAGATCGGTCGCCTGCGTGAACGCAAGGAACAGATGAACGATGTCGTACAAGATCTCGAACAGCGGCTGGACGGTGCTGCGAGCAGTGGTCAGGCCGACAACCCGCAGGCGGCACGCGCGCTCGCCGAGGCTGCAACGCAGATCCGGGAATCGAAGCTCAAAGAGAAATTGCAATACACTCGTGGCACGATCGAGCAGTGGGACCCGGAATCTGCGGTCACGATGGAGCTCCAGATCGAGGGAGACCTCCAGGCGCTACGAGATCAGCTCAAGCGCGCCCTGAATGCGTCGAGCGAGCGAGCGGAGGATCCACTTCAGGAAGCCTTGGACGACACCAGGGACCTGGTCCGAGGCATGGAGGCGATGGATCGCCGTCTTAACGAGCCAGGCCAGGGTGAGGGCCAGCAAGGTCAGCAGGGCCAAGGGCAGGGAAGGCAGCGGGGCGATGCGAATCATCTCGGAGGAGGAGGTGCCAACGACGGGTGGGCCAGTGACCGGTCGGAGGATCCGTTCGGAAACGGCGCTGTCCGTGGGAATCCACGACAGTTCTCCACGGAGGAGATTCGGCAGTACCAGAGCGAGCTGCGCGAGCGGTCAGAGCAGGTGATGGACCTCCGCTCGGAGCTCGACGAGGTCGGCATGTCTACGCAGGATCTCGATGAGGTTCTGGCCCTGATCCGGCGCTTCCAAGACGACGAGCTGTTCAGCGATCCAGAGGCGTTGGCGAGTCTCAGCGATGACATGTTGAACCGTCTCCAGCGTCTCGAATTTGGTCTCCGCCGCGACGTCGAAGGCGAAGCCGATCGCCGGGCAACGTTGACCGGGGCCGATGAGGTACCGGACGGCTATCGACGCCTCGTCGAAGAGTACTACCGCGCGCTGGCTCGCGGGGGCTCAGGCCCCGGAGGCGGCCGCTAGAGGCCTCAGCGCCGGCTCGAGGAAGGCATCGACGTGGCCGCGATGGCCACCACGTGCACAACGCTGGAGACCCCTCGCTCACAATCTGGACATGGATCCCTCTGAGGAGATCCATGATCCAGCGGACCCGAATCGCAGACCGTTGGCACATGGCTCGCTACGTCGCGAACCGGGAGGGATGTTAGATTCTCGGCCGCGTAACGCACGTCCCAGAACTCCAGCAGCAGTGCTTCCGATGTCAGGTCCGCAGTTCATTTACCACATGCATCGCCTATCGAAGATCGTCCCGCCAAAACGGGAGATCCTCAAGAACGTCAACCTCTCCTTCTACCCCGGTGCGAAGATCGGTGTAGTTGGGTCGAACGGGTCCGGGAAAAGTTCGTTGCTCCGGATCATGGCCGGGCTGGACACCGATTTCCTGGGCGAGGCGTGGGCAGCCAAGGGGACCCGCATAGGTTATCTGCCGCAGGAGCCGCAGCTCAACCCGGATCTGGACGTGCGGGGCAACGTGGAGCTAGCGGTCGCGGACACGCGCAACCTGCTCCTCAAGTTCGAAGAGGTGAATCTCGCGTTCGGGACAATCACCAGCGATGAGGAGATGAACGACCTCATCGAGAAGCAGGCGAAGCTTCAGGACCGCATCGACGCGACGGGAGCCTGGGAGCTCGACCGCAAGATCGAGATTGCGATGGACGCCCTGCGCCTGCCCCCGGGCGATGCCGACGTCTCAACGCTCTCCGGGGGAGAGGCCCGCCGCGTTGCTCTTTGCCGGGTTCTGCTCGAGCAGCCGGACATGTTGCTGCTGGACGAGCCCACCAACCACCTCGACGCCGAGTCCGTCGCCTGGCTGGAGCACCACCTCGACGCATTCACCGGCACAATCGTCGCGATCACTCACGACCGCTATTTCCTCGATAATGTCGCCGAGTGGATCCTCGAGCTCGACCGTGGAGAGGGGATTCCATGGAAGGGCAACTACTCGTCCTGGCTGGAACAGAAGCAGGAGCGCCTCCGTCTCGAAGAGAAGACAGAGTCTGTTCGGCAGAAAACGCTCGGTCGCGAACTCGAGTGGATCCGTATGTCGCCCAAGGCGCGACAGGCTAAGGGGAAGGCTCGCCTCGGCGCCTACGAAGACCTGCTCGGGCAGGATGAGCGTGAACAGATCCGCACGGCGGAGATCCTCATTCCGAAGGGCCCGAGGCTTGGTAATGTGGTTATCAAGGCCCAGGCGTTGTCGAAGGGGTTCGGTGATCGTCTGCTTATCGACAAGCTCGACTTCGACGTCCCGCCGGGTGCTGTAGTCGGAATCATCGGAGGAAACGGTGCAGGAAAAACGACGCTCTTCCGGATGATTGTCGGAGACGAGACGCCGGACACGGGGTCCATGGAGACCGGGCAGACCGTGGTCCTGTCGCACGTCGACCAGTCGCGGGACACGCTCGACGCCGAGAAAACGGTGTTCGAGGAAGTCAGTGGGGGAGTCGATGTGCTGAACTTCGGACGAGCCGAGGTGAATTCCCGCGCATACCTGTCCTGGTTCAACTTCCGTGGCGCCGATCAGCAGAAGAAGGTCGGCGTCCTCTCAGGCGGCGAACGAAACCGACTCCACCTCGCGAAACTGCTCAAATCGGGCGGTAACGTGATGCTGCTCGACGAGCCGACCAACGACCTGGACGTCGACACACTTCGCGCCCTCGAGAACGCGATTCTCGACTACGCAGGCTGCGTACTCGTGATTTCCCATGATCGCTGGTTTCTGGACCGTGTCTGTACGCACATCCTGGCCTTCGAAGGCGACTCGAGCGTCGTCTGGTTCGAAGGGAACTACCAAGAGTATGAAGACGACAAGCGGCAGCGCCTCGGCGAGGCTGCGCTCCAGCCACATCGAGTGAAATACCGTCCGCTTGTCCGCGACTGATCGACCTGCGGTTCAGGCCACCCCTCCCGCTGAACGGAATTCACGCAATCTTTCCTGACTCGGTATCTGCCGGTTGTCACGCGGGGCATCGCCCGTCCAGTTTCGCAGGCCATGATCAAGATTCAGAGTCGCCCTGAACTCTCGCCGACTGAGGCGCTCGAGGCTGTACGCGAGCACTTCGGAATCGACGGAACACTCACGCAGCTTGCAGGCGAGCGGGACCTGAATTTTCGGCTCGATGCCGAGGATGGGCACCGCTACGTCGTAAAGGTCAGCTCGCCGGACGAAGTCGATGAGATCCTTCACATCGAAGTCGACCTCATGCGGCACGTCGCCCGCACCACACAGGGCTTTTCTCCCGATGTGATTGCCACGCCGAACGGTGACTTCATCGTCTCCAAGGCAGACGCGCAGGGCAGGGAGAATCGGATCCGGGTCGTGGAGTACCTCGAAGGAGGCCTCTTCGCCGATGCTCGGCCCCGCTCCCCCGCCCTTCTCCACGATCTGGGTCGGCGACTCGCAGAACTCGACAGCGCCCTCGGTGCGTACCCCGATCACCCGCCTGCTCGCATCGACTTCGACTGGGCCCTCGGGCGTTCCGGTCTCGTCATGGAACGCTGCCTCGACCTTTTCCAAGGCGATGATCTTGCTCTGATCCGCGCAGTCCACGACGGATGGACCGAGCGAGAGAAGGACTTTCTCGGACTCGGATCACAGGTCATCCACGGCGATGTGAACGATCACAACGTACTCGTCTCCGCACCCGGCGATGGTCCGCGCACGGTCACAGGGATCATTGATCTAGGCGATGCACATTCGGCACCGCGTGTCTTCGACCTCGGCATCGCGATCGCTTACGCGATTCTTGGCACTGCGGATCCTCTGATGGCGGCGGCGGCCGTCACCCGCGGATTCCACGAGCGCACACCGCTCTCGGAGGATGAGGTCAACGTCCTCTACTCCCTGACCCGCGCCCGGCTCGCTGCCAGTGTCAGCATCTCGCGTTGGCGCAGGGAGCAGACGTCTCAGGTGGACTCATACCTAACGGTGTCTGAGCGCCCTGCGTGGGACATGCTTCGGCGCCTCGACACCGTGCCCCGGCGCCTTGCCGAGGGGATCCTGCGCGACGCCTGTGGACTCCCCGCGAATCCTCGGAGCACAGCGCTCGTGAACTGGCTAGGAAACCAGTCGTTCGAACCGGTCATGGCGCTTCCGGAGAGCGAAGATGAGGTGTTGATACTCGATCTTTGTGTGAGTAGTCCCGACCTCAACGGTCGTGATACCGACGACACGCGCGACTTCACTCGCCGTGTATTTCGAAAAATGGAGGATGAAGGCGCTACAATCGGCATCGGTCGATACCTGGAGCCTCGGGCCTTCTACCTCACGGATCTATTCGCAGGACGGGCGGGCGATCCCTGTGAGCGACGTACCGTGCATCTCGGCATCGACATTTTCGATGCGGCAGGAGTTGGGGTCAGCGCTCCGCTCGCCGGACGGGTGCTTTCGATTCAGGACAATGGTTCGAGACTGGACTATGGCCCGACGATCATCTTGGAACATGACAGCCCGGTGGGGCCATTCTGGACGCTATATGGCCACCTCGAGCGTGCTTCGATGGCTGAACTCGAAGTGGGCGAGGAGGTCGAGGCCGGGCAAGCCCTCGCGCGAATCGGTCCCTACCCCGAGAACGGTGACTGGCCTCCGCATCTGCACTTTCAGATCGTCACTGATCTCCTCGACTTCACAGGCGAGTTTCCCGGTGTCGCACTACCGCGCGAGCAACCCGTCTGGGCTTCGCTCTCGCCCGATCCCAATCTGATCCTTGGGGTTCCCGGCACGACGACCTACGCTTCCCCCTACCCACTCGACAACCGACGAGCAGCCGCGTTCGGCTCGAATCTCAGCCTCGCCTACGACGAGCCTTTGCACATCGTTCGCGGCATCGGCTCATTTCTTTACGACACGATGGGCAGGGGATACCTCGATTGCGTGAACAACGTGGCGCACGTCGGACACGAGCGAGCGAGCGTCGTGGAAGCCGGGCGACGCCAGATGGGAGTCCTCAACACCAACACCCGCTATCTGCACGAGAACGTGATCGTGTACGCGGAGCGACTCGCCGGACTTCTACCTGATCCACTGTCCGTCTGCTTCTTCGTGAACTCGGGTAGCGAGGCAAACGAGCTCGCGCTCCGCATGGCGCGGGTCCACTCGGGCGGGCGAGGCATCGTCGGCATCGAGGGAGGGTACCACGGCAATACGCAGGGCCTCGTGGATGTGAGCCACTACAAGCACGCAGGGTCTGGCGGTTCGGGAGCACCGGCATGGGTACGAATGGTCCCGACGCCTGACGACTATCGTGGAGAGTTTGGGCGCCAAGTGCCAGATCGCGCGGACCGTTATGCGGAACATGTACGCACCGCGTTCACCGCGCTGGCCAACGATGGATACCCGGCGGCGGCATACCTCGCCGAGAGCATCCTTTCCTGCGGCGGCCAGATCGAACCCCCGGCCGGCTATCTCAAGGCGGCCTACCGACACAGTCGCTCAGTCGGGGCCGTCTGCATCGCAGACGAAGTCCAGATCGGCTTCGGACGGATTGGAAGCCACATGTGGGGCTTCGAGGCCGCCGGTGTCATCCCCGACATCGTGACGCTTGGAAAGCCGATAGGGAACGGACATCCGATTGGAGCCGTCGTGACGACACCAGAGATCGCAGCGTCGTTCGCAAACGGAATGGAGGTCTTCAGCACCTTCGGCGGCAACCCGGTCTCGGCTGCCATCGGGACAGCGGTCCTCGATGTCGTCGAGGGGGACAGCCTGCGTGAGCACGCAGCGATCGTAGGTGGCACGCTGAAGGCCAACCTGGCGTCTCTCGCCATGCAGCACGACTGCATCGGTGACGTCCGGGGGCGGGGACTGTTCTTGGGCATCGAGTTCGTGAAGAGCCGAGCCTCCCGCGAGCCGTCTCCTGAGATCGCCCATCATGTGGCAAATCGGGCCAAGGATCTCGGTGTTCTTCTGAGCACAGATGGACCCCTCAACAACGTCATTAAGATCAAGCCACCGATGACGTTCTCGCAGGCGAATGCCGAGCGCCTGGTCGCGACTCTCGATCAGGTTCTGGGTGAAGATCCGGTAAGAGCCACACTGAGCTAGCCACACTGACACCACGTGAGAACGCGCGCGAGGGGCCCAAGTTATGGGAGTATCGACGGCCGCAGCGTATCGACTCGGTGCGCTGCACGGTTCTTTGGATCACCCCGACATCAGGGCCATTCAACAGGAGTCGGATCTTCGGTGACGGACTGCCGGGGGACCCAGCCCGCACTGACCATATTCGGCGACCCTCAAAGGATCTGAGGCACTCGGGTCACAGACGGAATGCTGGGGTTCATGGGCGTGGAACCGGCAGTCGTCGTGGTCTCACAGGTCGGCATCTCAGCCAGCCTCATCCCCACCACTCGAATCGCACCAACGGAAGCGCTGAGGGAAGAATGACCTCGGCACCT